>NZ_BSBO01000002.1:0-154217 GCF_027924685.1 Sellimonas catena | reverse complement strand
GTACGAGAAAGCCATGTCCCGTTCTCGTGGAAAGAGGTCCTCTGCATGACTTCTCCAAATCTTATTCCTGTGGTATACTCCTCCTAAAGGAGGGCTGTATATATGGATCCAAGTACAGAGAAACTGCGAAAAAAATATATGGATAATCCGCCGGAAGGAATGACATCCGAGGACATTCGCCGTATGAGCGAGGATGATCTTCTGGATATGGATTATTTCTTAAATGAAGATGATCCATTTGACGATGGTTTTGGCGAAGAAGGTTTCTATATCTTCTGATCCTGCCAACGTCTTATTGTCATACCCAAACGCACGTTTATCTAACATATGTTCGATGAACATGCGTTCTTTTTTTGACTGCTCCAAAAACGCAATTTCCTATAAAGCAAAAAAAAGCCCCAGTAGTTTTTTCTTAACTACTGAGACTTTCGTCTCTTTCTTGTATTCAGTTATCTATGCCCTCTTTCATCAGCATAATCATTGTATCAGGATAAAGTTCACAAAGTATCCGCAATACGTTCCCATAAGTTCATGTCATTATTAGAATCGTACATATTTCAGTGTAAAAAGTTCACCGTGTTATTCTTCTACTTCTTTTCCATCTATATATATTTGAAATTTATCAGGATTATTGACAACATCATAGTCCTTTCCATATTCTACAGGTCTGTATTCGGCTGTCATTACCGATTCCCCGTCTTCAATATCCTCTTTCCATAAATAGATGTTCATATCAAGGCTCGTCGCATATCCCCTGTCTGTAGAGAATTTTGTCGAATGAAAAGAATCATCCTTGTACATCTGCAAAAGTTCTCTTGCAAACGCTTCCCTATCCTCAATATTTTCCCGATTAGCGACCACAGTTAAATTTTCATCCCGATTTATGGAAAATGTTCCTACTACATCCGGTTCACCTCTCTTATGACCGGATTCAGTTTTCCCATAAATACTTCCTGCAGCAATTATCAAGATCACTGCTCCTGTTATCACTGCAATTATCTTTTTCTTCATATTTTCATTAATTTCCTTTTAATTGTTTTACTGCGTAATTGATTACTTCTTCCGGTGTGGGTCTGTCTCCTTTAAGTGTCATTTTCTTCCATTTTTCCTGCACAGCTGGATCAGGATTATCAAAGCCTGCATCTATGGCTATCTGCATTTCTCTTCGTACTTCTTCTGGTGTTGTGTTGTACTTTTCTGCAATCTTCTCATAAATAGTTTTCTCTCTCATTCATTTTCCTCCAATATAAAAAGAATTACATCTTGTTCTATGGAACTAATTTAGCATATTTCTATCGTCATGAAAAGACACTTTTCAACTTAAAGCTGGATAAAGGGGCAAAAAAAAGAAGAGCTACTTGCTCTTCCCAGTTTTGTCATATTATTCTTCCAATAATGTATGGATTACTTTGATAATTTTTTTCTGCTCTTTGATCGGAAGTTTTTCTATTTTCTCTGCCAGCTCATTGGTAACACCTGTAACTGAATGTGCCACAACATCAATCAAAAGAGTATCTGCAGAAACATCTAATGCATTTGCAATTGCAACAAAGGTATCCAATTTTGTAACTTTCAAGCCTCTCTCTATTACACTCACATGCGTCGGACTTAAATGTACTAATGCAGCCAGTTCCTCTTGCGTGAGATTTTTTGCTTCTCGTGCTGATTTGATTCGCTGTCCTACTGCTTTCAAATCCATCGTAACACCTCCTCCAGAACGAATAATCGTTCTGAATTTAGTATACTTGTGAATATCTTAAATATACAGAATCGCAAAACCAAGTTCTAATTCTATAGAACTATATTTCAAGATTTTCTTTGCATATTCGTAAAAAAGCGTTATGATAGAATCAGTTAAATCAAAGGAGGTATCAAATCATGAAATCGCATAAATACTGGTCCCTCGGAGCACTTTTCTGTATGTTGGGATGCATTTATTCTGGAATCAGAAAATCTATGACTGCACATAAATATTTTGCCTATTCTTCATTGCTTTGTATGGGCATGTCCATTTATTCCGGTCACAAACTGGTTTCTCCAAAGAAGAAAAAAATCACTGAATCAAATAATAGTGAGAATAGTTAAACAAAAAACTGACCTTTATTCATCAAAAACGAAGTTGCTGGAGAGTATTTTTCTCCAGCAGCACTTTCTTCATCTTTAAGCCATTGAAACACAATACTGTCCAATCAGCTTCGTCCAACTATTATATTTATTCTTTTCACACACCTTTCGGCAAATTTCATTTTCCATCAGTACACAGAACATCTTATCATAATCAAATGCCCAGACAGCACCATTCACATGGTTTTCCACTGCTTTCTGATCTATGTGCTTTAAGCGTGTGACCATTTTTTCAATTTCTCCATTTCCCAAGTTACCGATATTTTTACAGATAAACCGAAAGAAATTCAACGTTGCATATTCGTCATGCCAATGGAATTCTTCTGGATTGTTTTTAATTTTACTGGCTCGCTGCTGTTCTTTGATTATCTGATCAGCTACACCCTTCATCGAATCTTCGTATCTCATATTATTCACCTACTCTTCCTCAACGCCCAGTGATGGTTTAAATCTTTTATCTTTTGCCTGCGGTACCACTATCTCATAAAAATAAAATCCTAAATATCCAAGTGCCTGCTTCTTCATTTTATAAAAAGAAGTCCTGCCTACGCCTAACTCCTGCTGTACTTCCACATCTGTCTTATTATAATGACTGCAAAAGCAGGAATGAAGAATCTCACTGAGCATCACACCATTCGGTGCATAGAACTTTACCAGTGTCATTCCACGATAGATCATATCTGACAAGCCGTAAATAATCATCAGGTTATTCATTTCCCGGTGCATCTTTGGCACATTCAGCTGATTGTTATAAATGCTCAGATAACTCAACGCATATGCCATATCTTCATTGATTTTCTCCTGGCACTCCATATCCAATTCTTCTAACACAATCTGATTTTCCAAAATCAATTTCTGATAGCTTGTCATCAGTTCCTTGATATCTGTATAATGTCTCTCCATCGTTACTTCCAGATAATCCTGTGCATGGCTTGCCATCTGGAAGGTAATCTCTTTCATTGATTTAATTGCATAATCTCTGTCTGTCATCAGTTTCAAAATCTCCTTATCATCATCACACTAACTGGCGGTCTTTCAGACCAGTTCGCTTTCCCCATGATTTTGATGGGAAGCAATTACTTACTACAACTTGCAGAAGCGGATATCCAAAAGGCATTGTGGGAGCTGCCTTTGCTGACCGGAATCCATCTTCTTATGTAAAACCTACAGGAATATAAAGGGAAAGTGACTATCCCTGCCGGTTAATAATCCAAATAATATCGTCTATACCAATCTCTCCTTATGCTGTTTTTCTCTCCATAAACCATTTATCCACTTCATAAAACAAATGGCTTTCCTGTCCCTGTATCATACAGGTATACATCATTCCTACACCGCCTGCCTTTCTGCTGGCACATCGCTCAATTTTCAAAATTCTGTCAATGTTATATTTTCTTCCATCTTCCCAGGTGAAAAATATAGGAACCAGTTTTCCGTCTTTCCGAAACTCTGCCACTACATCTACATACACTTTATTCATACCGACACCTCACTATAAGATCTCTATTGCTCTTGGCGATGCCGGAATCCTTCGGATATATCCGTTTTGTTCCAACTGCTTAATTCTGGAAAAAGCAGATGACGTTGATCTTACTCCGATCAGTTTTCCAAATTCCCGAACTGTCGGCGGATATCCATGCTCCTTCGTATAATTCAAAATGCACTGATAGCTTTCTTCCTGTTTTCTGGTTAATGTCTGTTTCAAATCTATCCCTCCCATTATCCATGAAAATAACTGTGTGGATGAACTGTATGTGTACCAGCGTCCAAGTGGGATAAGACTTTATCCTGATACATAACTGCTCTCTGTATACTGAAATAACCAAACCGTCGTCTGATCTCATCTACAGTGCGATCCATCTTTTCCAATTTTTCCTGTTTCTCTTGATTACCAAAAAGTTCCAACTGGACGGGAATATCATCCAACACAAGATCTACTGCTCGAATACCAAGGCTTCTGATTGGATGCTCCCATTTATAATAATCCTTAAACAATTGAAATGCTGCTGTAACAATCTCATCTGTTATATTTGTTGGATGATGTAATTGTTTCTGCCTCGAAAAACGAAACAAGCCATTGTCTCGGACCGTAATTTCTATCGTTTTGCATTTAAAACCATGTTTTCTTAATCTTGCTGCAACGCTTTCTGCCAGTGCCATCTGAATGATCCAGACATCCAGATCATCTTCTAAATCTCTTGGAGTTGTGGTACTATTACCAATTGACTTCACCGGAGCTGTATACCCATCTTTGCAAACTGGATCATCGTCCCAGCCATTTGCAAATGACCATAACACAATTCCCATCTTTCCAAAATGGCTTTCTAACATTGCTTCATCACTTTCTGCAAGTTCCCCAATGGTTCGAATCCCCAGCTTCTGAAGTTTCTTCCGAGTCTGTCTTCCAACATAAAGCAGATCCGATGCAGGAAGCTGCCAAATCATACTTTTATAATTCTCCCGGTTAAACTCTGTAATCGCATCTGGCTTTTTGTAATCTGAACCAAGTTTCGCATAAATCTTATTCCAGGAAATTCCAATACTTACCGTTACACCCAGTTCGTATTTAATCCGATGGCTGATTTCTCTTGCAATCGTTATTCCGCTTCCTTTCAGATTTCTACTGTCTGATACATCCAGCCAGGCTTCATCAATCCCATATGGCTCGATCTTGTCCGTATACTCCGAATAGATTTCTCTTGCCATCTGTGAAAATCTCAAATACAAGTCCATCCGTGGTGGCACAAAAATGATTTCCGGACAAATCTGTTTTGCCTGCCATAATGCCATTCCGGTCTTTACACCTTTTCGCTTTGCAATATAATTTGCTGTCAGCACAATTCCATGTCTGGCTTCCGGATCACCGCCAACTGCAAGAGGCATTCCGGCAAATTCCGGGTGATGCAGCATTTCCACACTTGCATAAAATGAATTCATGTCGCTATGAAGAATTGTCCTGTCTCCCATTAACTCCACCACCTTCTCTCTGTTTGGTTTATTGTCTTATCAATTTCTGTATGCTTAGTATATATCTCCGTATTGGAGATAGTCAAGCGACATCTTGGTCGTATTATCTCCTTTTCGGAGATTTTTCTTGATTTTTGATTTTATTCGGGTTATAATGCATATAGAAAAATCAAAAAGAAATGAGGCGAACATATGCGTGCTTTCGGAGAAGTATTAGTAGAAAACAGAAAAAGGAAAGGCTACTCCCAGGCGGATCTGGTGGACTTACTTGCTCAGGAAGGAATTGAAGTTACTACGAAAGCAGTCTCCAAATGGGAAAATCTAACAAGAGAACCCTCCTTACACACAATCCTGACAGTTTGTCAGATTTTAGATATTGAAGATATATACGAAGAATTTTTAGGTGAAAATCCATTTGATCATGTCATGGAAAATTTGAATGAAGACGGCAAAGCTAAGATTATTGAATTTGCCAATCTTCTGCGGGCGTCCAGAAAGTATCTTCCGCATAGAGCCGATATCATTCCATTTGAAAATTATCAGCCGATTGCAGTAGAGCCAGCTTCTGCCGGTACTGGAAATTATATTGAAGACAGTGTAAAAGAAAGTTACAATGTCGGTCATCTCGCACCTGAAAAGACGGATTTTGGAATCCGTATATCTGGTGACAGTATGGAACCAATGTATCATACCGGAGATGTTGCATGGGTTCATAAACAAGACAGTATCTCCAACGGTGAAATCGGTATCTTCTATCTCAATGGCAATACCTATATCAAAGAGCTACATGACGGTCCGGATGGAGTTTATCTAGTTTCATTGAATGAAAAGTATCATCCAATCCAGATTTATGAATCTGATTCTTTTAAAATCTTTGGGAAAGTAATCGGAAAATGCAAAGGAGCAGAAATCCCTGGTTTTCATTAAAGATCAACTGCAGACTTCTAGCCTGCTCTTGCTGAAAATAATAAAGGAAGTGATAAAATGGCAATTAACAACACACTTAAAGATATCCGTGAAGAACGAAATCTCGTTCAGGCAGATCTTGCAAAAGCTGTCGGTTCTTGCAGTGATACCATCGGACGCATTGAGCGTGGTGAGCGAAATGCCTCTCTCGAAATTGCAATCCGTCTGGCACATTATCTGAAAATGCCAGTAGAAGAGATTTTTCAAATTGAAGACTGAACCGCAAATATCAGAAAACCGAGGACTGTTCCCCGGTTTTTCTTTTTCGCTAAACTATTTAGAGTCCTTTTACAAACTCAACTGCATTTTTTATATCTTTTCCATCTGGATGTCCTTTTGCTATACCACCCACCAGTTTAAATGGGCCAAATGTGTCATAGCCCTTGCATCCGAATTTTCCGATTGCTGTAGAATGCTTCTTGCCCAAAATCTGCTCTATGGATTTATAATTCGCACTTCCACCATAAGTACAGATCAGAAATACCCCTTTGTCGTCCGGTAGATTCTTCTCTGCAAATCCCAATATCGACTGATGAAATTTTGAAAAATAGATTCCTGATGCAAACCCAATCGTATCATAACTGCTCAGATCTGCATCTGGCTGTTTTACAGCATCAATCAAATCAACCTGACACTCTTCTGCAATGCTCTTTACTAATTTCTCTGTGTTTCCATGATGCACAGATGAATATACGATTACCTTTCTCATCATTCTTCCTTTCCTCTATTCCCATCAATCATATCATAGCTCATATCCAAAAAATCTAATGTCTTTGCTTCACTTACTGAACCATCCAGTAAAATTGTGATCCAGTGCTGTTTGTTCATATGGTATCCTGGCAAAAATCCAAAGGTCTGAATAATCATACTTGTCATTTCCGGATCACATTTTACATCCATAATATCGACAAATTCATTTCCTTCTAATCCTAGTTTGCATTTTTCAACGCTCATGACCACAGCATACCATTTTCCATTCTTATGTCGCAACACAGCATTATCTGGTGATTGTGCCCATAAATACTCCGGCATCGTACCATACTGTTTCTTCACATATTCAAAAATTTCTTCTTTCTTCACAATCTATTCAACTCCTGATTCTCCTGATATCCTGCCCATAATCATACCATATTTTCACTTCCCGTGCTACCTGCCAAATTCTTTTGCATTTTCCCGGTTCTCCTGACTTTAACTAATAGAGGGGTAAAACAGCAAGGACAGGAAGTGAGGATACACTTCCGGGAAATCCCAATTTAGGGTACCCTGCCCTAAATTGAAAAACGTTGAAAGCAACGATACTACTGTCCTCTCAGAAAGGAGAACCCACCAATGGCTGAAAGAAAGAGAAACAAAGAAATCCATTTTTATGTCACCGAAGAAGAAAGGAAGCTTATACGCAGGAAGATGATAGAATCAAAAACCAAAAACATGGGAGCTTATCTGCGTAAGATGGCAATCGACGGTTACATCGTCAACACCGATACCACCCCACTGAAGAAACAGTATGAGGAAATGCACAAGATTGGTGTAAATATCAACCAGATTGCAAAAAAGGTAAATACCACCGGAGATCTATATCCAGAAGAAATGCAAGAATTGAAAGAGATGGTGAAAGAATTATGGCGTATCTTAAAATCTTCCCCATTAAGGTAACTGACAAGAAAGCTCTGGACTATATTACAAATCCAGATAAGACAGATGAAAAACTGTTAGTTTCCAGTTTTGGCTGTTCCCCGGAAACTGCAGATCTTGAATTTTCTATGACAAGAGAAATGGCAAAAAAGAATGGAATGGATAAAGGCGATAACCTGGCATTTCATCTGATCCAATCATTTAAACCTGGAGAAGTTGATGCCGAAAATGCCCATCGCTTAGGTCAACAATTTGCTGACGAAGTGCTGAAAGGAAAATATGAGTACGTGATCAGCACACACGTTGACAAAAATCATATTCACAATCATATCATCTTCAACGCTGCAAGCTTTGTTGATCATCACAAGTATGTTTCCAATAAGCGGAGCTACCATAAACTCTGCAGAATCAGTAATCGTATCTGCCATGAAAATGGACTTGCCACCAGCATGCCAACCGGAGAAAAAGGTAAAAGCTATAAAGAGAACATGGAATATCATCGTGGCACCAGTTGGAAAGCCAAGCTACGTGTCGCAGTTGATAAATCAATCTGGACTTCCATCAACTATGAGGAATTTCTGCAAAAGATGCAGTTAGCCGGATATGAAGTCCGGCAGGGAAAGCACCTGTCCTTCCGTGCACCGGAGCAGAAGAACTTCACTTATATGAAATCTCTCGGAAGCTATTATTCCGAAGAAAATGTTCGCATCCGTCTGGCTAAAAATCGTAACAAAGTAAAAACTCCAAGGCATCTGTCCAGAGAAGCTCGCCTGTATATCAATATTTCCACCTATGTAACAACAGGAAATCGTGAAGGATTTGAACGATGGGCAAAACTCAATAACCTGAAAGAAGCGGCTCGTACCTTCAACTATCTTTCTGAAAATAACCTGCTGAATTATGAAGATTTCCAGCAGCATGTTTCTGACATTGAAGCTTCTGTTAAAGCTGCCGATCAAAGAATAGCACAAATCAACAGTGAGCTGAGCACGCAGAAAGTCATTCAGAAACACTGCGATTCTTACCGGCTTTGTCGTAAAGTAATTGAAGATTGTAAATCTGCTAAAAATCCAAAAGCATACCGCACCAAACATCAGGCAGAATACCAGCTCCACGATTCACTAAAAAAAAAGCTTCAGGATCTCGGCGTTACCAAAATCCCAAGCTCTAATAAAGTCCAAAAGCTGATTGAAAATCTTGAATCTGAACAGGCTACTACTGTCCGGGAAAAGCAAGAATTACAGAAAAAACAAAAGACACTGGATATCATTCAGCAGAATTTCACTGCACTGCTCGATGCTCCTGAAATCAATTCAGACTTACTTCCGGCAAAACGGAAACCTGTTTCTGTCACAAGAGATAAATAAGATTGCACTGACAACTCAATTATTGTCTTCTAAATCTTCCTAGCTTCAGGACAATGGCAGCATTAAAAATGGGGAAGTATCGGCATCTACCATTAACCAACCAGTATATCAACCAGCTGGCAGTCCAGTTTAAAACATCCACAAACCCTGATATGCGCCGTTATGAAAGACCTCACGTCAATGAATCTGGTGCGGAGATTCCAGTGTGGGACCTTATTTAAAAACTGACGATGGTAAGAAACACCAGGTATATATCATTACGCTGATTGATGATGCCAGCCGCCTCATTGTCGGCATTGATGTCTTTTTTCACGGTAACTTTGTAAATCTTATGTCGGTCATTAAGTCTGCCGTTGCAAAATACGGCCGACCACAACTTTTTAACTTTGATAATGGCAGAAGCTATAAAAACAAGCAGATGGAACTGCTTGCAGCCCGGATCGGTTCTGTCATCCATTATGATCAGCCATACTCCCCGACACAGAAGGCAAAAATTGAGCGCTGGTTCCGCACCATGAAAGATCAGTGGATGGCAGGGCTTGATATCAGATAGTTTCATTCACTGGATGAACTCAGAGGAAATCTGGTTTGGCATTATAAACCGACGTCTTCTTAAAAGAAAAAGCTATCGCTCTATAGAGGAACTAAAAGCGGGTATCCTGCGCTTTGTAGAGCAATATAACGTTATGGCAAAGCCTTTTAAGTGGACTTATAAAGGTGTGCCTTTGACAGTTTGATATTACTTAATTATTAATGCAACCATGTACTAGTTAATCCAATTTCTAGCTATGAATAATGTTCTTATTTATTCTATCCATCTTAATTTATATTACTAAAAATTTCAGTATAATTAAATATGGTGACTACGCCTGCAGTACTGTAGCCGCTAGAAATTCAACTCATTCCAAGAAATTTTTTATAACCTCAAATGTAGCATCTTCAGCAATTTCTTTTCCATTAATTTTTTTTCTTGTCGGATAATGCCCTGCATCATTTTTCAACCAGAACAGTACTTTTCTATTGATTATTTTGCTTCTATTCGAATACAATGACTGCTTTAACGTTACCATATCATCTCTTTCATTTTGCATAACAAGAATCTCACCTTGAAAATGGTTAATTCCGTCCACCCCCGTGTATTTTGCTATTTCCCCATATTTTACAATTCCCATTATGTATATCCACACTTGAACCAAATAAGATAGTCCTTTTATTGTCTTTTGTAAGCATGAACTGACATATGAACTGGGATGATTAAATCCAGATATAATAATCGACTTACTTACACCTAAATTATCAAAATTTAGCAGCGCAGCCACCGCATATGCGCCTGTACTATGACCAACCAACTCAATTTCCATATTGAGATTCATACTCTCTACATATTTTATTGCACTTTGAGCATCTAGCAAAAATTGTGAAAATCCGCCTATTTTCTTTCCCTGGCTCATACCACAGCCAGTCATGTCATAAGCAAAAACTGAATACTTTCTTTTTACGAATTCTTCTATTTCTATTTCATAATCTTTATATGTTACTCCATATCCATGAACTAATACTATTATTTTTTCAGATAATTTATTATCTTTAGCATTCCAAAAGATATAGCCTTTAAGCTTATTTTTACCAGACACAAATTCAACTTCTTTTTGATGAATCCAATCTGGGATTACCATCTTTGGTCCTTTTTGTTCAATTCTTTTTCCAAATTGAATTTCTATTCCCACGCACGCTATTACAAAACTAATAAATACTAAAAATCCAAAAACACCTATAACAATATAGGAAATCTTCATAATTTAAACTCTTCCTCCATCGCTGTGACGGCGCAAAAAACACTGATAATGTTTCATTCTGTTACATTTAATTTAACAAGAACCCTATTCTTTTGCTAATTACACTTTAGAATCAATTGCGCCGTCAATTTACACTAAATTCTTTTCCACATATCTCTATTCTGCATTTATATTGAACAACAAATTAAATTCTTATTCCCGCACACACATAGCTTTAAGATACATTTTTTTGTTCAGCATCCCACATAGCTGCATACTTCCCGTTCTTTTTTAACAATTCTTTGTGTGTACCAGCTTCGGTAATCCGGCCATCGGAAACCACCAAAATCTGATCTGCATTTTTTACGATGGACAGGGTATGTGCAACCATTACCACTGTTTTTTTCTCTTTCAGCAGATTTGCAATCGCCTGCTTTACTGCCAGCTCGTTCTCAATGTCCAGGGAGGCCGTTGCCTCATCAAGCAGCAGGATTGGGCTGTTTTTCAAAATGGCGCGTGCTATGGAAAGGCGCTGACGTTCACCGCCAGACAGGAGATTACCATTTTCCCCAATCGGCATATCATAACCTTTCTCCATCTTGCGGATAAAGCCGTCACAGTTAGCCTCCCGGCAGGCCACTTCAATTTCTGCGTCCGTAGCATCCGGGCGGGCATAGCGGATATTCTCCCGCACCGTATCATCAAACAGGAACACATCCTGATCCACCATAGAAATCTGGTCTAATACCCGTTCCGCAGCTACATGATTGATCGGTCTGCCCCCTATGGAAATCGTGCCGCCAGATACTTCATAGTATTTTGCAATCAGGTTCAGGATGGTAGACTTGCCGGAGCCGGAATCCCCCACAATGGCGGTCAGCTTCTGATCCGGCACAGTAAAGGAAGCCTGTTTTAACACCGGTTCCCCGGGAACATAAGAAAAGTCCACATGGTCAAATACAATCTCATGGGAGGCTGCCTGTAACGGCTCCATGCTGCCGGTTTCTTCCGGTTCCTTCATCACAGCCATGATTTTATTTTTCGAGATCATCAGATTCTTATAGCTGGTGAGGTCTACAAAAATGGAATTTGCCAGCTTTGCACAGAACAAAGGCAGCATACAAATCAAAAGATAGGACACGGTATCTAAAGTTCCAGCTGCCCAGGGGCCATAGGCCGTCCAGATCACAACCGGACAGGACAGCCAGCTCAAAATACCAAATCCCGCACCAATCGGGAGAACCTTTGCTTCATACACAAAGCTGATCCTGCTAAACTCCTGCATGGCATGGATCACCGTTTTGTTTTTCAGACCGCCAACGCCATAGGCCCGGAAAGTCTGGATACCGGATACATACTCCACAATGCTGCTGACATTCTCCGCACAAATATCGTTCTTCTCTTTTCCATATTTCGCTACCTGCCGGAAGGAAAGCCATAATCCTGGAAACAAAAGCAAGTCAGCAGTCAGTAGAATCAATCCGGCAGGAAAGTAAATCGTCATCACAAAAACGATCAGCATCAGCGACAAGGCAAAATTCTTTGCAATGTCCCCAATCTTATGCGTCAGAATTTTTTCATAATTATTTACATCACTGGTAATTGTATTGATATAATCGCCAGTCTGCCCCCTCGTAAACCGGGAGATCGGGATACGTTTGAGATGGTCGCCCATAAACAGGCGGATATTTTTACTGACTCTGGCACCGCCGATCTGTGCTTTGGTATAGCCATAGCTGTATATCAAAATGCGGAACAGGAAGATGACAGCGATAACAGCTGTCAGTACCAGCACACGGTTCATATCAAACTGACCGTCCCATAAAAACCGCATGACGGAATACAGCAGCATAAACAGGCTTCCAGAGAGCAATCCTTCCAGAACAGTCCCGGCAACACCAATATAAAACTCCCGGTTCTTCTTCCATACGTTATTCGGATTCATTCTGCCCGCCTCCTTCCAGTTGATAAGTAATTCCCCTCGCTGTTTCGTAGTCCTCCCATGCTTTTTGATAGTAAGCGTTCTCTTTCCGTACTTCCTCATGGGTGCCGACATTGGTAATTGTATGGTTCTCTACCACAGCCACACGGTCGCACATTTTCAGGGCGCTCAGCCTGTGTGCTACCACAATGACCGTCCTGCCTTTACAGAGGTTCTGGATGGCCTTATCAATTTCCATCTGATTTTCCGGGTCAGAAGCGCTTGTCGCTTCGTCCAGGATCAGAATGGGGGCATTTTTCAGGATTGCCCTTGCAATGGCGATCCGCTGTTTTTCTCCACCAGAGAAACGGGAGCCGAAACTGCCTACCTTTGTGTCATAACCATCTGGCAGTGACATGATGAAGTCATCAATCTGCGCCTCCCTGGCGGCAGCTCGTACTTTCTCCAGACTGGCGTCCGAGCCCATACGGATATTTTCCAGGACACTGTCACGGGTAAGAAATGTCTTTTGGAATACAATGGCAATATTCTTCAGGATGGTATCGTAGTTCAGTTCATTCACGTTGACCCCGCCGATCAGCACCTCCCCCTCCTGCACATCATAAAACCGGGAGATCAGTTCGATTACGGTACTCTTACCCGCACCGGACTGTCCCACAAGTGCCATGCGTTCCCCATCTTTGATTGTGAGGTTGACTCCCTGCAATACATCCGTTTTTCCATCATAGGAAAAACATACATTTTTAAGTTCAATCTCATGGTTTTTCGGGAAGTCCTTTCCGCCTTCATAAACAGGAACATCCAATATTTCTTTTGTTTTGGTAATGGCACCCAGGACATTCGCAAAGTTTGTCCCCAATTCCTGCAAAGGCCGGATCTCTGTCAGATACATGGAGCCGACATAGACGAACAGCAAAAAAGCGCTGGCCGCCAGGGAGCCCTTCAGGAAGAACATTCCGCCCAGGGGAACCATTAGCAGCATCCCACATTCGATCAGAACCACAAAGGTTGCGTAAGGAGGTCCCATTCTCCGGGATGTTTCATTCCACATGGCATTCTCTTCCTGAATTGCACCTGAAAATTTCTGGAACGACTTGCTCCCCATGTTGTACGCTTTAATCAGCTTCATGCCGCTGATATATTCGATCATCACAGAATTGAGCGTTGTAATGGATCGGTTCGCCCGGTCCATCAGGTCATCTGTATTTCGGAACATAACCCCCATTACCACAACAGCCAGAATCAACGGCACCAGGGAAACCAGTGCCAATGGGATATTTACTGTCATCAAATAGATAAAAATAGCTACCGGCCCTACCATATAGCACACAAGGTCTGGAAGGTTATGAGCCAGGAACAACTCTAATTTTTCAATGTCTTCATTCAGTACTGTTTTGATATCCCCGATCCGCCTCTCATTCATCGTACCAAGAGGAACTTTTGCCAGATGCTCCGCTACCATGCAGCGCACCTTGAACAAAGCGCCGTAAGCACCTTTATGGGCAGCCACACCGGAACACCCAAATAAAACAAAACGCAGGACCACAGAAACGGCAATCATCATAATCGTCTGGACGACAAACTCGTTTGTGCAGTTATGCTGGAAAACGGCATCCATCACACGGTAAATCCCGATATACGGTACAATGATGCATAGGCCGCTTGCCATAGCTAGCAGAATTGCCAGTAGCAGCCAGATTTTCTGCTCACCGGCCCATTGAAGTAGCAATGCAATCCTGTTTTTCTTTTTCTGTTTCATCACTTCACATCTCCTTTCCCCCTGAAACAGAGAACAGTTTCCGGATCTTTGGGAGGAAATCCATCACAACAGGGATGTCATCCGGCATTTCCCCTTCATCAAAATGCAAGACACGTGAGCAGGTACGGCAGACAAATTCAAAATCATGGGTGACAATAAAAATGATTTTTCCCTGTTCGGATAACCGTTTGATCAATCCCGCCACCTGCGCCATGCTGTCAAAGTCCAGTCCGCTGGTGGGCTCGTCGAACACCAGCAAATCTTTTCCACAGATCATGCTGACTGCCACAGCCACCCGCTGCTTCTGTCCACCGGAAAGCGTGTTGGGATGGCGTTCCCGGTAGGTTGTAAGCCCCAGTTCCGCCATGGTTGTTTCTACTAAATCCTGATCCGGGTTTCGAATTCCGAAGGAACATTCTGCCTCCACACTTTCTGCAAACAATTCATAGTTCACATCCTGCATCACCATATAAGAGCGTTTCAGCCTCAACTTGTGTTCTAGCGGCTGACCATTCCAAAGGAACTCACCTTCACAGTCTTTATGAAGCCCGCACAGAGCGCGGGAAAACGTGGTTTTTCCGGCTCCATTATGACCGACAACCCCAATGACTTCTCCCCTTGCGACAGAAAGAGCAATTTGGTGTAGAATCGTCCTCTTTTTATAACGCAGCGTAATATCACGGATTGCTAATGTAGGAGGAAGAACCGTAGGATGGATGGCTGGAGGAAGAACCCTTGTCAGGTCAACTGCCCGCAGCCCCATGTGTTCCCGTTCGGTTTCCGTCAGCCGGAGAAATTCCTCTGACGTAAAAATCCTTGCTATTTCCCCATCTTCCAGATAAACAATGCGGTCTGCCAGCTCCATCAGATAATAGAGCCTGTGTTCCGCAATCAAAATGGTTTTGCCCTGGCTCTTTATCAGCCGCAGATGTTCTTTCAATTCCTGGATGGAAGCCATGTCTAGATTTGAGGATGGTTCGTCCAGCAGATAGATTTCCGGGTTCATTGCATAGACCGACGCAAACGCGATTTTCTGTTTTTCTCCGCCCGACAGTTCAAAAATATTTCGGTTTCGTAGCTTTTCAATATGCAAATCTTTTGTTGTCTGTTCTACCCGTTCCTCCAGTTCCCTTACCGGCCTGGCCTCATTTTCAATTCCAAAGGCAATCTCACTGTCCGTATCCACATTGAAAAACTGTGTCCGGGGATTTTGAAACACAGACCCCACCTTTGCAGCGATCTGATACATGGGCAGGTCACTGATTTCCTGTTCGTCCACTAGCACGCGCCCCTGAAGTTCTCCCTGGTAAAATTGTGGGATCAAGCCATTTACCAGCCTTGTGACCGTTGTTTTTCCGCACCCGCTGCGGCCACAGAACAAGACACATTCCCCGTCTGCAATTTTCAGGCTGATTCCATGCAGACTGTCATGCTCCTGTCCCTCATAAGAAAATGATACATTTTTAAACTCAATCACCCGATCACACCTCCCCGCTTACATAATTCAAAAATAAAGAAAGCAACCGCAAATAACATCGCCGTCCAATCTGCAATCCCGCATTTTATCTGGACAAGACAGGTCCGGGGATTGGGATTCTCGATCCCGCGGGTAACAGAAGCGATAGAAAGCTCGTCCGCTGCCTTGGAGGCCATCATCATCAGCGGAACATAGATACACTCTACTGTCATTCCCGGATGGGAAAGGAATCCGCCCAGGGAGGGCGATACGTCCCGCATACGCATGGCGTCCTTGATAAAATGCCAGTCCTCCTGGACGGTTGGAATATAGCGCAGCATGACCGCAAATGTGATGACAAATTTTTTCGGGGCATGGATTCGGTTCATGGCGGATAAAAATTCGCTGACCTTTGTTGTAAACAAGACTATCCCTGCCAGCATCCCGCAGGCGTAAACCTTGTGAAATAGCCCAAGGAACGCAACAAACATGGTCCGCAGCGTCCCCGTCATAGCCGCCATAATCCAGACTGTCAGTGCACAGACTAATGCATAAAAGCATACCCCTTTTACGGCATATTTCCACTTTCCACAAAGCACTCCTAATACGGCAATCAGCAGGACAAGCGCAAACTGATAGGTAAGAGAAGGCGCGAACATGGAACTCAGTACACACATCAAAATAAGAAAGAGCTTGGCCCGCGGGTCAAGCCAAAGCCCTTTCTGGACGGTGTTACCCATCATGCTGTAATACCCGCTTTTTCGAACTGCTTCTTCAACATTTTGCAGCCCACAAATGCACTGATAGAAGCTGTTACAAGGAGAGTGGCAAACATGGCGATAAAGATTCCCGCATTTGCGGTCGTCTGCATGGTATCGATATAGCTTTGCTCTGTTCCATTTCCCAACATGGTCTGCGCCCACCCCTGGGGATCAGCGAAGAAAACAAGGTACGACCCTGTTCCGCCCAGAGAGAAAAGGATATAGGACAGACTGTTGATCTTCTTGCTCTTGTACTGCTTTGTACCGGCAACAAAATCAGCTACGACAGCCATAATGAGATAGCCCAACGCAAACGCCCAGTGCATACCAGTGACAAACCAGATGATGGCCATGATAACGCCCATGATCGTGACGCTCCAGCGTTTATGTACTTTTGCGATCATCAGCAGATAAATTGGTCCGGCAAGCAAAGCACTCCCGGCAGGCATGAAAAAAGTCAGCACCGGGTTGGTAGCAAAAAAGACGCCTCCTACCATGATGAATACGAACAGAAGCGCAGTAAAAATTCCCGTTGTTACTAAGTCCTTGACAGACAATCCTGCCTTTGCATTTACTTGATTACTCATATTTTTCCTCCTGCTTTCAAGAACGGTTGACCTACCGTCTGAAATCTGTTATATTATGATTAGATGCTACTAACCACGGTCTATATCATACTAATTTTATGGGCGGGCTGCAATACATTACAGGCACATTCGTCTTTTCGTTGCAAAGCTCCGTCCAATCATTGCAAAGGAGGCCGTCATTTGAACAATAACATTATTGCGGATTACTATGAGCCGCTTTTAACAGATAACCATTTTATCCCGGTAGATAGCAATAACCACTTCAATTCTGCCGGACAATGCTGGCAGTTATCGCCTGAATTTGGAGAAGGCTTTTACTGGGTCTATGCGAAGAAAGACCTGTACGACATTAAAATCCATGATTTTTATTTCCATGAGGATTTCTTCATGGAATTTCATTTGCCGGAAGCTCTGAGTATTACTCAGTATGAATCCATCTCTGGCGAAGAATTAAATCCCTACCGGCGGATGTCTGCCGAATGTATCAAAGCCTTTATTGGCGGCTATAAGCCATACAAGGCAATCATCCATAAAAAAATCCCCATCCGGTCTATTGGTATCGAAGTCATGCCTGCATACTATGAGGATTATTTGCAAAAACAATATCCGGGGGACTATATCAGCCCACTTGCAGCTTTCCGGCAGGTTGATCAGACCACAGACTTCCCGGCTATGGCAAAGCTGCTCCATGAGGTAAAGGTCTACCGTGGGGATGGGATTGCCGCAGGACTATTTTATGAAGCAAAAGTGGCCGAGGCCGTATCCCTTGTGGTGGAAGAACAGAAAAAAATTCTCTCCCGCAAGGAGAAACATCTATCCGACCAGGATATAGCACAATTGGAAAATGTGACTGCTTATCTCAATGACCACTATGCGTTTGATATCCCATTGGATCGGCTTGCAAAAATCGCCTGTATGGGAACCACCAAGCTGAAAACATCTTTTAAGCAGTTGCAGGGCTGCACAATCACAGAGTATATTCAACAGCGCCGCATGAGCCAGGCAGAGCATTTGCTGATTGATACGGATTTCACGATAGGACAGATTGCGGAAATGATTGGCTACTCTACTTCTAGCCGGTTTGCGGAATTGTTTCGTAAGAGTACGGGACTCCTGCCCATTGAGTATCGAAAAATGTCTCATCGATAACAGTACAGATATAATTTCATTTCCATCTCATAACCATTGTATTATCTCTGTCGTTATGCACCATAATAATGAAGTCCCCTCAAATCCGTTTAACACTTTTGAGGGGACTTCTTGATTCATAAATATCATTACATCTGAATTATTTATTTTACAATCTCCGATATTTTAATAGGTTTGGTCGTGTATGCATGTATAATATTAGCAGATCCTATACTGTTTCCCAAATCTTTCCATGCCTGACAAACAGATATCAAAAATTGGGCATTGCTGTCCATTTTTTTTCCAAGATAGAAGTCTCTATAAAAATCTTCCAAAAATAGTTTTATACTATCAGGCCATGTATCACTGAACATTTCCCTAAAACATTTTCCTTCGTCATTGTGCATTTCTTCATATACTGGGAGATCTAAATATTCATCGTCTGCTTCTAAATGAAACCCACCATCTGCAGCAATATATTTTCGTATACGTGGTTCCCACATAATATCACTATTCGTTCCAATCATAGTTAAATTTCCACATTCCGTGTATAACGATATTTTATGAAATAAAAGTACGCTGTTTTCCGGATCACTTGGATCCATTTGATTTTGAACATTTATACAGATTGGTATATTATATATCGAACCATATATTATACAAAATGGGGAATTCTTGTACGTTTCTTCTACTCTCTCAAATTTCCATGGTCTTACCCCGCCTATCGCTCTTCCCAAAATATCTATAAGCGGGAAAAGCACATGCACACTACATTCCGCATTAATATATTGCACGTCGTTTTTTTCCCTCAATTTTCCTGCAAGAAAAATAAATTGTTTTACATTGGAAAGTTGCGGATAAAAAGTATTTAGTCTATACATGCAGCAGTTCTTCTGAGCAATCTTAATACACATTATGTAATCATCTATATCAATTGGATGTTCCTGTATCACATTTATACCTTTCTCAAGTAATGAATGCACTATTGTGCTTCCTTCTCCATTTACTACAGTTGATTTTATCACAACGCAGACTACATCCACATTTTCTTTCGTAATCTCATCAATATCTGTATATAGAATTACTCCATATTTTTTTGTCCATTGTTTCGACCATTCGCTTCCTCTCGATAGAATCCCTACAAGTTTATATTTACATTTTATTTTATCTATTGCTCTAATATAGAATTGTCCGAATCCAACCCCACAAACAATTATCCGAAGTCTCTTTTCCATTTACAATTCGCCCTCCTCGTAATTCAAATCATGCTCTTGCATCTTTTTATCATTTTCCTTTAATCCAATTAGTATTTCCTCATTTATCAACGAATTCATGACTATTTCTGCATCCAATATTTCAAATGGCCAATATATGCCTTTTTGACATATTCCCGAACATAATGCTTCAGCACAAAATGCTGCGATTCTTCCATTAATTTTATACGAGTCCAAAGCCTCATATCCATAATTCTTTTTCTCAGTAACAGTTTCTATCTCTAGCCAAATTCTATACCACGTTTTGCTCTCTTCTCTTTTGTTTTCTAGTTTTCTTTTTACATTTTCAGCAAGCCTATTGACATACTCATATTCTTGACTAATCATTAACTTCAAGAGTGCTTCTTGTATTATATTCCTATATTCTGAATTCGTTTGTACATTGTACCAATGCAATTCATCAATTCTACTATATTCCGCACTCAAATAAATTTCGTCTGGCAAATATTCCATTATTTCTGCTGTATCCGGAAAAATTAATGGTACTCTTTCTGTTATATTTTCTGTTTTTTTTATTTGTTGATGTGAATAGTATGAATCAATCTTACCGAATTGAGAAAACGTGCTTAAAAGGAAATCAGCACATGCTGAGGCTGTTATATGTTCGTTACCACCGGCAAAAATATTTACTCTCCTAATTTCACTCTCCTGCTGTTCTTTTCTTATCCATACAGGAAGAATCCCCGATAATCCGGGGAAACTTCCTGCACCAATTATCATAGTGCTTTCATAATTGTAGAGTTCTTCTTTATCTATGCCTATGCCAAATGTATCTATATAATCAATGTTATGCTCACACACTACACTTGCTATCTCTCGTGAAAGGTAATATGACGGTCCAGTGCAGTTAATGACAATACTGCAATTTTGGCAAAACTTTATTAGTTCTTTCCTATTCCGCACATCAACTTGAACATATTCTATATCTGTATCCGCATTCATGTTTACTATTTTTCTCTGACCACATTTCAGCGGATATTTTCCTTTTAAATAATTTACCACATATTGCCCAACACCTCCTCCACATCCTAATATTCCAATCAGCTTATTCACGCTTTTATCACTCCTTTCACAAAAATTGCTACAGCCTCTCTTCTTTCAATATTCTTTCAGCCACTTTATCTGCATATGAACCTGTCATGCAGGTCAAATGCTCCCCTTCTATTAACTCAGATGTTATATTTCCCACTGTGGCTTCTTTCCAAAATCTTTCATTATCCGTGGGTTCAACTGGTAAAAAAGAAGAATTTTTATTGCGACAACTTAATACTAACGCATTTCCTACATAAATACCTGCATCATACATAATTACAGCGCTAAAGCTGTGGCAAAACACTTTGTATAAAGTATCTAATCTTTCCTTTGAATAACCAGATGTTTCTCCTTTAGTCGCAGGAAGTGTATTATACAGCTCTAATAAGCGTTCAGCATGTGTCTTCTTTATGAGTTTACCATAGCACTGACTTACAGGTAAAAATTCTCCTTCCAAACTTACTAGTTCTTCATTAGAAACATTATCTCCATATTTTTCACCTAATTCTTTAATTGCTCTTTTCAATAATTCATCCTCTACTGTATGCCCCACTTTATACGTATCTGCTCCAATTATCATTCCAAAAGCTCTTTCCATCAGTAGCTCATTATTTACCATTCTTCTGCTAGGCGTAGTATCAACGCTTATTAACGAATGCACTGTTTTCCCAGCTTCCGTCAAAATCTTAGCAGTTTCAAGTGCTATAAGTCCTCCCATACAATATCCAACCAAATCGTAGACTTCTTTTTCTGTGTCAATTAATATTTTTGCATACTTCTCACCCAAGAATTGTATCAATTTTTCAGGCTTAACAGATAAGTATTCTTCCATATCATTACACTGCAAAGCCAATAAGCTTCCTTCAGTCGAATGTAAAAAGGGAATCACTTGATTATATGGACTTATTGTACCCGTTCCATCATGTATGAGTACTAATGCTTTATTATTGTTTCCCTGTTTCAAAATTATTAAGCTTTCCTGTTTTTCTTTCGTTTCCTCTGACGGTAAACCTTCCATTAGCTTTTTACTAATTCCTTCAATAGTTGGTGATTCAATTAAAGCGATCATTAGCTTATCCCAATCCCACGCTTTTGCCTCTTCTATCTTTTCTTTCATTTTTGCTACAACTTGTGCGACTAAGAGTGAATCTCCACCTATCTCATAAAAGTTTTCATTTTTCCATATTTTTTCTTTTTTCAAAGCATCACACCATATTTGTGCTATTGCTTTTTCTAAATCTGTCGATGGTGCCTCGCCTTGCTCAGTTGTCTGTGTTAATGTTCCATCTAAATGATTTCTAAGAATATTTCTATCTATTTTCCCATTCGCAGTTAGCGGAAATTCCTTCAGTACCTCTATATGAGATGGCAACATATATTCCGGCAAATTATTTGCCATGTAATTTTTAATTTCACTTGGATCAATTCTTCGCCTTTTTGAATTAAATTTACAAACAAAGACCGTTTGTCCTATTACTTTTAACGTGCTATCCTCCTCCGGAAACGCAGCCAACAATTCTATGTCGGATTTCTTGAATAACTTATTCCATTGATCCTGCTGAAGAAAAATCTGTTCATTTTCTGCTCTAAAATCTTCTACTCCATTTAATCCATTCAGAAATTCTATCGATGTCATCAATGCATAATTATTGCCTGTGGCATCTATAATAATTAGATTTCCATTCGGAGCAGCTATTTCCTTAAACTGCCCTAACACTTTTACCTCATTATTCGCATTGTGAAGTACATTATTGCAAAGTATTACATCAAAATATGATGTTGGAATATCTTGTTTCCAATAATCAATATTGATATCATATAAGCCAAATTTTACCCACGGATATTTTTTAAATCGCTCTTGTGCCTCATTTAAAAATGAACGTGAAATGTCCGTAAATAAATATTCTACATTATATATTTTTAGTGCTTCAATTAAATCTATACTCACTCCACCTACACCAGCTCCAATTTCTAATATCCTGAACTGCTTTTGTGGATATTTTTTTGTGAAATGCTTTACAAGTACCAGCATATCTTCAACTACAACCCTATTAGTACACTTACTAACAATATTATCCTTGTACGCTGCTAATGCTACTTTAAAACTTCCTTTTGGGAAAAATAAGTCTATAGGATCCAGTTTTCCTCGCAATAAAGGTAATAAATTTGTACGCGTTTCTCCAAAAAAATTCATCATTAAATCATTATAATGTACCTTAGAATCAACTTTTAACCACTGTTCCCAAGAATGCTCGGCTAAATCTCTTGTTATCTCTTTCTTAATCCTATACTGATTTTTGTCATTCTTTACAACATATCCTTCCGTTTCTAATGCCTTTAGCCATCTTCTAATCAAAGGTTCATAATATTCATGCACCTTTAATGAATTAAATATCTCTTTTATCGGATACCATGTGTTTCGATCTGTAAAAATTTCTACTTTGTAAAAGGTCGCCAGCATATCATAAATTGCAGTCTCATTAGACGCATGTAGCCAGTCAGCAAAATCTAAGACATTTGCCTCAAACAGATTGCTATCTTGGTTGAAGCTTTTGTTTTTATTTTTTATATCATTTATTTCTGCTGTATTATCAACAACACTTTTTTCTATTTTAGGCTGTACGAAAGCACCTATTATATCGTCATTTTCTGTTGCTGTAACAACAATAGATCCCTCTACATCCTCGCACTGATTTATAACAGATTCCACTTCATTCAACTCCACTCGGTGTCCTCTGATTTTTACTTGATAATCTTCTCGCCCTAAAAATTCAATAACACCATCTGTTCTATATCTTCCCATATCACCAGTGTCGTATAAACGTTCTTCTAGCTCTTTATGGAATACAAATTTCCGGCAAGTAAGAGAATCATCTTTAAAATATCCAAGTGCCAAGCCTTTTCCACTTATATAAATCCTTCCTTTTACCCAATCCGGGCATTCTCTCATTTCATCATCCAAAATATAAAATTTTTGATTTGAGAGCGGTATTCCATAAGGAATACTTTTTTCATATACATAATCAGGATTAATTTCATACGCAATCGACCATATACTTGCTTCTGTAGCACCACCTAAACTAATCATCCTCGAATTACCAAATATTTGTTTCATTCTCTTAGGAAGCTGTACAGGAATCCAATCCCCAGAAAGCATAATAAGTCTTAATTTTTCTACCTTGCGTTTTTTCTCTGCTTCCAAATATGATAACAACATTTGCATTTGTGCCGGAACAGAATTCCAAATAGTAATTTGGTTTTCTAAAAGCAGCGTTCCCCATTCCGAAACATTTTTCTCATCGGTTGGCAGCACCAGTTTCCCACCAACTGCAAATATTCCAAAAATATCAAAAACTGATAAATCAAAAGCTAAATTTGAAATTCCCAGCACACTATCATTTTTTGTAATATTATACCGTCTTATCACATCATTAATTGTGTTCATTGCCGATGCATGTGATATGACAACGCCTTTTGGATTTCCTGTAGTACCGGACGTATATATTATGTATGCGGCCTGATTGGTATTTGTATTAAGTACTTCTACTTCCAGAGCATCCGCAACCACCATATCTTCTACATAAATTTTTTCCGCACAATCCAGTAAATCTATGTTTTTATTCGATGTGATAATAAATTTTGCTTGGGCATCTAATTCTATTTTATTTTTTCTATTTCTTGGTTGTCCTATGTCCACAGGTAAATATGTTCCTCCTGCCAAAAGGACTCCTAAAACAGACGCAATCTGCCATATTCCCTTTTTTAACTCAATTGCAACGATATCTGCAGTCTTTATATTTTTTCTAAGGAGCTCCTTTTTTACAGATGTAGCATATTCACCTAGTTCTTTATATGTATACTCTTTACCATTTGAACACAGCGCAATTTTACTAGGATATTTCTTCACACTTTCGCAAAATCCCTCGTGGAGAAGTTGCGGAATATATGGATAGTTGACTTCCTTTTTTTTTCTAATTTCTTTCATATCAGAAGGCAATTTGATTACATTTTTATCTGCCAACATATTTTGAGTATCAGTATAAATAAGCATTTCAGGAAATGTTCTAAAAGCCATTTCAATCATTTTTTTAGGGAAAGCCTTTTCTCTAACATCCCAATTTACTAATATTCCTTCTTTATATTCCATTACTTGGCAATCTATTAAAACCTGCGGAGTCTGACTGATTTTATAAATTAAGTTTCCTTTATGATTTGTACTCTCTTTTCGTGAAACCATGCTTAGTGTACTTGTAAACACATATGGAATAATTACTTCTTTTTTCTTTAATCTTGTCATCTCTCTTAACACTTCTATGCCACTATACGACATATGTTCCATGTCATTCCATAACTGTTTTTGTATAAACTGTACTCTCTGTATAAATGACAAATTATAATCTTGACATATCTCCAAAATATTTATTTTTGTGAAATCCCCTATGATGCTATAAATATCTGGATGCACTTGCTCACGATTAGCCATAGTAACGTTAATGCTGAATCGTTTCGAATTTGACCAGTATGCTAATACTTCTGCATAGCATGCTAAAATCAGTCCAGATAAAGTGATATTATTATCATCTGCCAGTTTCTGTAACTCCAAATAGCGTTCTTTTTCAATATAAGTATTTAATTGACGAATAGAGGTATCTTTTAAATCTTCTTTAACCGGTAAATCTGGAGCTTCCGGCATTGTTGAAATTCTCTCTTCCCAATACTGTTTATCTTTTTTCATGGTTTCCGAATACTGTGGATGCTTTTGTCTATTATGCTCATAAACAATTACATCTCTAAAAGACAGTTCTTTCGTAAAAGTCTTCTTTTTATCACCAAAATAATTATCCTCCAATTCGTCAACAATAATATTTATACTCAAGAAATCCGCAATTAACATATCTAGCGAAATGTGTAAAATTGTAACGTCCTCTAATTCAGATATTTCCAAATCAAATAACGGCCACTCTCCAACTTTATATTGTTTCATTACCAATCTATCTCGGATTTCATTTAATTTGTTTTTTCTTTCATCTGGTGAAATATCCTCAATTTTCCATTTTTCTATAGCCGGTACTTCGTAATCCTGTAATATTTGTTGTTCTTTATTATTCTTAATCACTGCATGAAGCATATCGTTATTTTTCACAACATTTTCCCATGCTCTTTCCAATTTTTCTAAATCAAGTTTAGGAAATTCGTATTCTGCATAAATTTTACATCCAATTCCACCATATTGATAAGTTCTGTTTCGTCCTATTACATATGCTACTTGTATATCTGTCATTTCAAACGGCAAAAATCTTTGGGTTTTATCGCATACAACTTGACCCTTGTGTGATTTTAAATAGGTAATAATATCATCTTTGTAAGCCTGTAGTTCTTTTCGCGCATCATCATCAATGATACCTTTCGGGCCACTAAATTGAAGCTTATCTTCATTCAAAAATAATTTCACACCTTTTTCTTGGTATTTTAAAATAATTTTTTCTGCTGTCATTTCTTCTCCTTCTTTCTAAAAAAATCCTTCTTCTATATTACTTCCACTTTTCTTACTATTATCTTTTACTTTTTTCTGTACAAACTCTGATAATTGTTCTACTATTGGAAACTCCAAAACATCTCTTATCGTGATTTCTATTATATATTTCTCTTTTATTCTATTTGCCAAAGTAATTGCTTTAAGAGAATTTCCTCCACTCGAAAAGAAATCGTCCTTCAAACTTACATCTTGGCATTTCAATACTTCCTTCCATATTTCACTAAATTCTTTCTCCTCCTTTGTCATTGCTCGATTATTAGATTCAAAAGTCTTTTGAAACTCTATTGCCTTTCTTTTAAGTTCCTTTTTATCAATTTTCCCATTTTTCGTTGTGGGCATTTCTAATAGAGCGATGAAGTTTTGTGGAATCATATATTTGGGTAAATAGTCACGCAAATAATTTTGAAAATAGGTCTCGTTTATTTCATAATCCGAAACGTAAAATCCAACAAGTTTATTATCTTTAATATTTACGACCTGACTTATTTTTACACCATGAATCCAATTCATAAAAGTTTCAATTTCGCCCAGTTCTACCCTATACCCATTGATTTTCACCTGATTATCCAGTCTTCCAAGAAATTCAATATTACCGTCATTCCAATACCGTCCCATATCTCCGGTACAATACAGCCGTTCTCCAGTTCTATCTAAGACAACAAATTTTTCCTTTGTTTTTTCTTTATCGTTTAAATATCCCTGTGCAATGCCATCTCCGGCAATATAAAGTGTTCCCGGTACCCAGTCAGGGCAATCTTCCATATTCTGATCCAGAACATAATACTTCTGGTTTGCAAGCGGTTTCCCATACGGAATACTCTTCCAATCTTCCGGCACAACCTCTGGAATCTCGAAATGATTAGACCAGATACTGCCTTCTGTTGCTCCTCCAAGAGCAACAATCTCAACATTCTGGAACAGATTACGGATTCTCCCTGGAAGTGAAACAGGAACCCAGTCACCACTCATCATTACTAACCGCAGCGATTGTGAAGTTACCTGCCTTTGATATTCCTCATATTCTGCCAGCATTTCTACAAAAGCTGGCACGCTGTTCCATACGGTAATATTCTCATGATTCAACCAGTGAATCCAATGCGCTGGATCTTTTCCATATTCCGGATCCGGAAGAACCAATTTCCCACCTGCGCCTAAAATGCCAAAAACATCATAAACAGACAGGTCAAAATGAAGATTGGAGATTCCAAACGCCGTATCCTGTTCTGTAATCTGATAGCGTGCATTGATATCCAGTATCGTATTCACTGCATTATGGTGAGTAATCATTACTCCTTTCGGCATCCCGGTTGTTCCCGACGTATAGATTACATACGCAAGGTCTCCCGCCTTATTCTCCTGTGCTTTGTATTCAGAATCGGTTTTTAATTCAGACACAGAAATACAATCCCACTCGTGCAGCCATTCGGTATCCTGATCATACGCCTGATTCTGCACAAGAATGATTCTTGTTCCACTATCACGGAGAATCTTTTCAACTCGTTCTCTCGGATTATGGATATCTATCGGAAGATATGCGGCTCCGGCAAACATGATTCCATAAACAGCAACTACCTGCTCCCACCCTTTTTCCATAAATACAGCTACCGTCTCTTCTTTTTTTATTCCCATGCTCTGCAACTGCCCGGAAATGTAAAACGCTTCTTCTTTTATCTCCCGATATGTCATCCGCCTGCTGCACGTTACCAGCGCCTCCTTATCCGGAAATTTGTCTGCCGACTCCAAGAATAATCCATCCAACGTTTTCTCTTCAAATTCAGCCGCCGTTTCATTCGCCTGACGCCGTTTTTCTGAAATTTCCGCTGTTACCAGACTTGCCGTTTTTTCCTGCATGATCTCCGGATGAACTGCTAGCGTATGAAGCAGGCCGGTATATGCCCGGAACATCTCATCTAGCATTCCTGGATAAAATAATTCGTCCACGGAATCCCAAAACAGGCATAAACAGCCATCCATTTCAACCACCTGATGATCCAGCCACACCTGCGGCGTCTGTGAAATGTTATAGTTCAGTTTTCCAAGCCACTTTCCTTCATTCCACTGCTCCACGCCAAGACCACTGGTAAACACTACCGGCATAATAGCGCCCCGCATATTTCCAGTCTTTTTCTTTAATTCGCGCTCCAGTTCAACCGCGCCATAAGCTGTATGCTCCAGATCTTCTGTAAGCTGCTTCTGAATTGCCTTTGTCCTTTCCGCAAAATTATTCCCTGCATTCTTTATCTCCAGCAATGTCAGTGTTGTAAAATCTCCAACCAGATTGTTCACTTCCGGATGCAATTGTTTCCGGTCAAACTGCGTCAGATTAAGTGTAAAATCCTTATTACTGCTCCACAAACGGAGAGTCTCCGCATAAGCACTCATCAAAAGAACAGAAGGCGTTACCTCCAGTCTTCCCGCCGCGTCTTTTACAGACTGCCATTCTTTCTGTGACAGTTTTGCGCTCCGGCGACAGAAACGCTGCTCTGTAATCTGGCTTTCGTTCTTTGCAAGCGGCAGATCCGGTGCGTCCGCAAAAGTCTCCACCCGGTCTTCCCAATATTTTTTATCTTTCTCATAAGCAGAGGTAGACTTTATCTGCTCCAGTCCCAGCACGTAATCCCGGAAAGACAAAGTAATCGACATTTCCGCTTTTCCATTTCGATATACTTCTGCCCACTCATCTAAGAGATGGAACATACTCCAGCCATCAAAGATAATATTGTCAAAACTGATATGGATTCTATGCTTCTGGTCCTCTATTTTAGTGATTCGCACATCAAACAGAGGCCATTCATCTGTCTGAATTACCTGATGAGACATCTCTGCCCGTTTTTCATCCAATGCCTTTTCTTTTTCTGTCACTTCCAATTGTCGGATATCCGTCACGTCAATATGATACTGGGGAGTATTCTCCAGTATGCGCTGCATACCATCCGGCTGGATAATAACACGCATCATCCCGTGCCTCTGTATCAACAGATTCCATGCCGTCTCTGCGCACTCAGTATCAAGGCCGTCTGCATCCAGTTCAAAATAACAGTGTGTTGCAACATTTCCCAATTCATACAATCCGCTTCTGCCAAGCCAGTAAGCATACTGCACATCGGTTAATGGGAACGAATGATATGCTTCCTCCAGATTCGGTTTGATCTGCAGTGTATCTTCTTCTTTCTGTTCGGACTGTTCAATAGCTTTTGCCAGAGATTTTACGGTCAGATTTTCAAAAATCGTACTGATCGTTATTTTGCAGCCGAAGGTTGTCTGTACTTCCGAGATCAACCTTGTGGCAATCAGCGAGTCTCCCCCAAGGCTAAAATAATTATCTTCAATTCCGATATTTTCATATCCAAATAATTGTTTCCAGATATCTAAAAGCTTTTCTTCTGTTTCTGTCGTTGCCTTTGAAAATCGGATAACCGCAGTTTCTTCTTTAAAATCTTCCCGCAATTGCTTCCTGTTAATCTTCCCATTGGACAATGTTGGGAGCTGCTCCATGAAATGATAGTTCTGTGGAACCATATACTCCGGCAGTTTTTCTGACAGATATTCCCTTAGTGCTCCATTATGATAGGACAGGACAGACGCCTGCTGTCTGCTGCAGCATATACATCTTCCATATCTCTCTGTCACAGCACAGTCTTCGCCCAATCCTGCCTCTGATAAACATTCTCTCCACAGCAGGCAGTCCGGGGTAACCAGCCCTGCTTCTTTTCTCTTGTCCCGAATATCCGCAAAACCATTTTCCAAAAAAGCCGCTGTAAGTTCCTGAAGGTATGTCCTTACCACAAGGTCAGTCATCAGCAATATTCCGTTTGGCTTCAGTAATTCCGCTACTTTCTTTACCGCATCCGCAGCATCAATATTTCTATGTAAAGCATTTACCGATATCACAACGTCATAACTATGCAAGGACATCTGCTGCTTATCCATGCCTTCTTCCAGATTCAGCATCTCAAACTCGACTCTCTCATATCCCGCAAGTTCTTTCTCTGCTTCCTGCAGAAAATATTTTGAAGAATCCGCATATGTATAAGCCACGCTTACATCTTCCAGTGCATTCAAAAACTGTCTTGTAATTGCAGTGTCCCTTGTACCAATTTCTATAATCTGGAGTGGCTCTTTTCTGCGTTCTTCTGCCAGAAGCCTTAATCCCTGCACCAGTCTTTCCACTGTTTCCTCGCAGCCCGGAATCCTCCGAAGCAGCATATTCGGAGCCAAAGCCGGCTCTTTCTGGTAGAATACGTCCAGCGGAACTTCATTCCCAGTAACCATATGCTTCAGATACGGCTTCAGTTTCTTAAAATACGTTTCCGCATCTCCAGCTTTTTCCGGTACAGCCACTTCCTTCCCGGTACGCGATAGTCTGCCGTCCTCTTCTCTCAGGATTCCTTCCTTCTTTAAAATTTCCAACCATCTTGCCACAGTATTCTTCTGTGTTTCCGTAATGCTCCCTTTTTCAAAAATTTCCTTTTGCGAAAGAACTTCCTTCTCTGATACAAAAATACCTAACTCTATGAGTGTCTCCAGCATAAGCTGTACACATCTCTGGTCTGCATAGGCAAGGAAATTTTTGTATGCTGTCTTCCGTTCCTGCTGCATCTGCCAATTGCTGACATCATCCTTCAGTTCTTTCCAGCCTCCGCCAAAGATATCTGTGCCGTACAAATACGTTGTAACTTTAGAATCTTCCTGTATCGGCGCTCCGATATAAGCAGCCAGCGTTTTATTGCCATGACCATCACTAACTGTATCAACAACTGCATGAGCCACACCCGGAAACTCCTGAATCGCATGTTCAATTTCTCCCAATTCAATCCTGTGTCCACGGATCTTTACCTGATGATCTTTTCTTCCCAAAAATTCAATTATCTCATCATCCCAGATTCTTCCGAGATCACCGGTCCGATACCATCTTCCATACTGATCTGTGATAAATTTCTGCCCCGTAAGCGCAGAATCTCCCCTATATCCTTTTGCTACACCAAAACCGCCAATCCAGAGTTCGCCTTCTGCCCAGTAAGGGCAATCCCTTCCATACTCATCCACAACACGATATGCCTGATATCTGAGTGGCTTTCCATAGGGAATAGATTTCCAGTTTTTCGGCATCGGCAGGGTAACATTCTGATAATTGGACCAGATACTTGCCTCTGTAGCTCCTCCCATAGCGACAAACTGGCAATCCTCTGTCCATGCCGCAACCCTCTGCGGGAGATCCATCCCAATCCAATCTCCGGAAAGCATAACCGCCCTGATCGGCAGTTTCTGTTTCATGGATTCCGCCCGTATCAAAAGCATATCCAGAAGCACCGGCACTGAATTCCAAACGGTAATCTGATATTTCAACACTTGTTCCAGCCAGTAATCCGCATTCCTTCTCTCCTGCTCTGGAAGCAATACCAATGTTCCTCCTGCGCCTAAAATTCCAAAAACATCATATACCGACAGGTCAAAATCCATAGCTGATACAGCCAGCGCCCGATCTGCACTTGTCACATGGTACTTTTCATTAATATCCTGAACCGTATTCCATGCGCTTTCATGCGCAATCTCTACACCCTTCGGAACACCTGTAGAGCCTGACGTCATGATGATATAGGCGCTGTCCTTCGGCGACACCTCTGGCATTCTCACATTTTCCTGTCCCTCTTCCATACCTTCCATCACAAGGATTTCCGTACCTTCCGGCCAGTCCAGTTTTTCGGATAATTCCCGATTCGTGACCACATAGCGGACTCCCGTCTTCTCATGGATTAACGCTCTCCGATCTTTAGGCTGGCTTAAGCTGACCGGAAGGTATGAATTTCCGGAAAGCAAAATTCCTAATGCCGACTCGATCTGTTCTATCCCGCGCGGCAGGGTAAGTGCAACCGGGACGCCCTTAATATCCTTTTCTGAAATTCCTGCCGCCACTGCTGTTGCCCGTGCTTTTAATTCCCCATAGGATACCGATCTTCCGCTTCCCGCATCAATAAGCGCAATATCTTCCGGGCAAACTTCCGCATGGTTCATAACAGCCCAATGCAGGCATTCCACACGCTCCGGCACTCCTGTACGCGCTGTATCTTCAATTTCTCTTTTTCTTTTTTCAGGAAGCACATCAAATCTCTGATTCCAGTCCTTCTTTCCCAATTCATGCAGAAGAATCTCAAAACTCTCCAACATATCCGGGATCATATTCTCCGGGAATAACTCATCCACGCTGTCCCATGTAAGCTGTACGCCATTTTCATCTTCATAACTCTGAAAATCATTCCACACCTGCGGCGTCTGGGAAATCATATAGGAAAACTGCCCCAGTTCATTCCGGAACGTATCATTTACCAACGGCGTTCCCAGATTGCAGGCAAAAACAACCGGCGCCACTGCCGATGCGTCCCCACACATCTGCGCAATGTCTCTCTGTACTTGCACGCCGGAATATGCCGTATACTTCATATCCTCATGAAGCTGCTTCTGAATCCTGTCCAACAATTCCGCAAAAGTCGGATTTTCTTCGCAGTTAATCTCCAGCAATAACAGAGTAGTAAAATCTGCTATTACTTCCTCTAACCCCTGCTGCTCTGTTTTCCGGTTAAAAAACGGAATGTTAATAAGGAAACAATGATTCCTGCTCCATCGTTCCAGAACCACCGCATATGCAGTAAGAAGAACCATTGCCGGAGTTGTCTGGTATTTTTTTGCCCGCATTTGCAAATGATCCCATTCTTCCTTTTCGATTCTCACAATCCTGCGGTTGAACACCGTTTTTTCCACTTCTTGCGGACGTTTTGCCAATGGAAGGTCAGGGCCTTTTGGCAAATGCTCTAAACGATTCTTCCAGTATTTTTCTGCGTTTTTCCGTTCCTCCCCTTCTTCCTGTTTCTGCCGTTCTAGATAGGAAGCAAAATTCCACCCTTTTGATTCTTTCGGCAGGTTTTCCCCTCGGTAAGCAGATGCCAAATCCCTCAATAATATCTGCAGACTCTGTACATCAGCAACCAAAAGTGCCATGTCCACATGAAGGCGTGCCTTATTTTCAGGAAAAAGCGTAAGCTCTATTCCTGCTACTTCGCCTTCCTCAATCTTTAACTTCCGATGGGATAAACGTTCTCTGACAGATACTGCCATTGCCTCTGCTTCCTCAGATGACATCCGGGAAAAATCATGAACCTTTATTTTTTCACAATACGGCTTATCCAGGATTTTCTGTGTTCCATCATCCAAAAAGCAGGCGCGCAGCATAGGATGATGATACTGCAGTACATTCCATGCTTTTTCCAGACGCTCCGGATCTATATTTCCCCCATCAAACTCTAAATACGCATGACAGTCTATTCCTCCAAGAGCCTGTTCTTCATCCCTGCCAACCCAATATGCATACTGTACGTCTGTTAAAGGAAACGGCTGTTTCATATCCTTTTCCGGCGTTATCTTAGATTCTTGCGCCCGTTTTTTGCCCGCTTTTTTCTTCATGCTGCGCTGGATCAGCGCCCACCAGCCTTCAAGGGTAGGATTTTCCATCAATGAACCGAATGAAACCTTAACCCCCTGTTTTCTCCACTGGTTTACCAGACGCATGATTGTCAGGGATGAAAGCCCAAGCTCCAGCAGATTTTCGGAATCCCCCAAATCTCTGGCTACCGGCAGCTTTTGTTTGATCTGTTCCTTTATCTCTATATATTCCATGATTCTGTCTCCTTCTATTTTTCCTGCGCCATACGTTCTAATGCTTTCTTATCTATTTTTCCTACGCTGGTCAGCGGCCATGTCTCTACCCGTTCTATCTGATCCGGCATTTTATACGCCGCAACGCCTATTTCCCGCAGGAACCTGTGTATTTCCTGCAAATCGATCCCGGCTTCATCATCGGTCACAAGGAATGCACATATCCGGTTTCCAAGGGTTTCATCCGTAACGCCGACAACGGCTGCCTCTTTGATTTTCGAATGCCTGCAAAGATAAGCTTCAATCTCTGAAGGCATGATCTTTTCTCCGGCGCGGTTAATCTGCTCTTTGATCCTCCCGCCCAAACGTAACCTTCCGTCTTTCGTCCACATAGCTTTATCGCCCGTCCGGTAAAATCCGTCCGACGTAAAGCTCTTTTTATTCGCTTCCTCCGCCATATAATAACCATCAATCGTATACGGGCCTCTGGATAATAATTCCCCAAAAACTCCTTCCGGTACGGCCTTATCTTCTTCATCCACAATCTTCACTTCATCCGCAGGAGACACCGGAGTTCCCTGGCATCTTGCGATCAGGGAACCTTCATCCTCCGGGCTAGTAAAGGACAGTAGCCCCTCCGCCGTACCAAATACCTGCATCAGTTTACACGGCCATTCTTCAATGATCTTATCCGCAAGGGAATCTTCCAGCATTGCGCCGCCCACCTGCAAAATCCGCAGGCTGGATATATCATAATCTTCATCCCATTCCAGCATTTCCATGCACACAGTAACCATAGCAGGAACCAATGCCGTTATCGTGACACCTTCCTCTGTAATTGCGTCAAGGATATCATCCGGGCTGGTCGCAGACGCAAGCACAACTTTTCCTCCCACGTCCAGCGTGCCTAAAAGCCCCGGGCAGCATAACGGGAAATTATGAGCTACCGGAAGAGACGCCAGATAAACGTCACTGCTATCCAGACGGCATCTCTTCGCGGACATGCGGGCATTATACATATAATCCGTATGGGTGCGCGGAATCAGTTTCGGAACCCCTGTCGTCCCGCCGGACAGCAAAAGCACCGCCGTTTCATACCCATCCACAGCCGGAAATGCTCCATTTTCTCCATACGTTTCCGCAATCATTCCACTGATATCCCCGGATTCGCTATCTACAAATATATGCCGGATACATGAATATTTCTCTTTCATCGCATTTGCCATCGGCACATATGAAAATCCCAGATATTTCTCCACCACAATATAAGCGGCCGGCTTTGCCAGTTCAATAATTCCTTCCAGTTCCGCCTCCCTGTGGGCCGGCAGCATCATGATTGGCACCGCCCCAATCTTGGAAAGCGCAAAAAACACGATCACAAAAGAAATCCTGTTCGGAAGCTGCACAAGCACTTTGTCTCCCTTTAAAATCCCTTTACGCAGAAAAGCTGCCGCAAGACAATCTGCTTTTTGCTTTAATTCCATATAACTGATCTCGTCTTCACTGTCCGTGACCGCAATTCTTTCTCCATATTTTTCCGCCCACCTATCAAGCTGTTCTCCAAATCCACATCTCTCCCAGCCTTCCAGATTCTCATATTTGCTCATATCTTTCTTATAACCCATTTTATCTGTCTCCTTTCTCATGCGCCGCCACATACGCAGCATATCCTTTGATCCTGACCGGATACAGAAACCAGTCCTGATCTTTCTTATCTTTTTCTGCAATTTTCTCGTTTCTGACAGAGAAGAAATCCATTCCTCTTCCTAATCCAATTCCAAGCGCCTTTACATATGCCTCTTTCGCCGCCCAGTACTGGAAAAACAGATCCGGTCCTTCATTTTTTACATCTTCCGCTTCTTCTGCAGTATAAAAATTTTCCGCTATCTCCCTATAGTCCGGGCACTCTGCCATCTCCTGCACATCTACTCCGATATCCATTCCGACAGCGAATACCGCCAGTATGAATTCACCCGAGTGCGAAATGTTAAAATCCACTGTCCGCTTTCCCGCAATCTTTTTATGATAAGGCTTACCCAGTTCATTGACAGAAAAATCAATCGTTTCCATATCTAAGTATCTTTTTAAGAGGATCCGCACGACAACCTTCCCGGCTATATAACGCATCCTGTCTTCAGGAAAACGGAATCTTCCGGCTTGCTCCAATTCCTGCCCACTCAGGATATATTCATGGTTCTTCAAGAAATCTGTCATTTCAGGCCAGCGGATACACCATATATGTATCTCATTTTCACGGATATAAAGTTTGTCTGCTGACAGAAATTCCTTTTCTCCGTATCGTTTAATCTCCATTTTTCATTCTCTAAAGCAGTCTCATGACCTCACTTATTACTTCGTCTTCACAATCCCTCAGATAAAAATGTCCTCCCGGAAATATCCGGTAGTTAAAATCATTGTCCGTATACTTTCCCCATTCCAAGATCGCACTCTCATCCGCTTCGTCGTCCTTTTCTCCGCCAAATGCAGAGATAGGTGTATGCAGCACTACTCCCGCTTTATCATAATACGTTTCATCCATGGTAAAATCCGCCCGCAGCATAGGCAGAAAGAAATCCAACAATTCCTGATTCTCTAGTATCTCTTTTGGCGTCCCTTCAAATCTTCCCAGTTCCCTCTTAAACGCTTCATCCGGAAGATGATAGATTGGATTTGGCTCCGGAATACTAGGAACCCGGCTGCCGGAAATAAACAGACATTTTGCAGTATATCCCGCTGCCTCCAACCGTTTTTCCAGCTCATAAGAGATCTTCCCACCCATACTGTGTCCCCATAAGGCATACGGTCCGTACACAACCTTTCTTACAGCCTCTTCTAGGTCATCTAACATAACCGACATATCTATATACGGTTTCTCCATGATCTGTTCTTCCCTTCCCGGAAGCTGAACTGGACATACCGTTACTTTCCCCTGCATCTTTTTCGCCCACTGGTTATAAGCAGAAGCACCGCCTCCCGCAAATGGCAGACAAAACAAGGTTATTTTCTCTTTACTAATATTTTCCGTATTTTTTATCAATTTCATATTCACTTTTATATTCCTCTGGCATAATGTTCTTTTTCTCTCTGTTTACCATCATTTTGTAATATGTTTTTCTCAATCACTTCTTATTTCTACCTGTAATTAGTTACATCTAACTCTTTGTCAAAAAAATTTTTGATCCATCCCAATATCAAACCGGACGCCAAAACAATATGCGCTACCATAATCCCGTTTACGATCAGGGAATATCCAATCACAGAAAAAACACCTGCTATCGCGCATTCAATAACTAAAATTACCCTCGCGCGCATCCCATAAACTTTTTTCTCTTTCGCATCCAACTTCTTGCTGCTGGCATCTACCGGCGCCATGATAAATATAACGCCAACCGCGACAAACCATATGATCCGCATTTGCCATATTACAGCCGGAGCAGACGCCAGATACAGACTGCATAGAAGGACAAGGATACCGGAAACAGCCATGCAGCCCCCTGCCTTTTCCAAATGAATCCCTCCGGCATACTGCCTTAAAACAGTAAAGGGCAATAAAAAGACTATCATCTCCATCCAATTCCCCGTTATGATGCCAAGTATGACGATGATAAGGTATATTACCACCCTGCCCAGCAGTACGCCGTAAGCATATTCATACAGCCTGCGGTCTTTCTCTTCAAGAATCCCATTCCTGCTTTGTAGTTCAAAAAGCCGACCAGCCATTTTTTTCCACACTAGAATTTCCTCATTTTCTTAACTTCTTCCGGCTCATCTTCCTGATAGTACAGCCAGTTGCACGCCAGATTTGCCGTATACGCCGTCAAGCAGAGTGCAAGACAGTTTACAGCTCCAAGCAGTTTGATTCCCAGGTTTTTTCTGATTATTTTTTTCATAGTTACAAAGCCTCCTTTTTTCCGAAAGTTTACACAAAAATCGCCCTCTTTTCAATTACCGTGGCAAAAACGGTAACTTTTTGGGCGATTTTTGCACGTCCTTATTTGATTGTAAAGATCAGCTTAACAGAGAACTCCCGTTCTCCTGCCTCCACTCGCATAATTCCCGCATACTTTTTAACCAGTTTTCCAACCGTGTGCAGTCCGATCCCGTGACTGTCCGCGTCTCTTTTGGTGCTTATGTACCTGTCCTTGTCCTTTAACAGAGGGACGACATACCCATTGCAAAATTCCATGACAAGGAAATGCCCCGCATTTCCCATATACATCCTGCATTCCACATATCTGCCATCTTCTGTCTTTTCTGCCGCTTCCAGTGCGTTATCCAAAAGATTCCCTACGATCGAGATCAAATCCAACTCTTCCAGAAAATCCAGTCTGAGATCATTACCCAGAGTAATCCTATAGGATATATCCTTAGATTCTGCAAGAAATTTTCTTTCACATAGGATGCTGTTCAAGATCGGATGCTCACAATATACACTTTTTTGAAGATTCTGAATCCGGACGCCTAAATGTTCCATGATGTCCTTAACCTCTTGATTCTCTCCTTCTTCTATCAAGCCGGCTACTGTACAGATAAATTTATTTATATCGTGTAAGAATGCTCTGTTATCCTCATTAACCTTATTCATATACTGCAGATTGGCAATCTCCGCCCTGCTTTTCTGGTATAGCCGGTCCATCTTCTTCACTTCTTCTGATTTTTCTACAAACCTGTCAAATACTGTGAAAATGAAGATATTCGTCATTAACAGAAGCGAAGCTCCTACCGGAACCATAACCCTGTTCATTCCTTCAAAAGAAATATTTGAATAAAACACACATCCTAATATAATGATCGTAGCGGTTGGCAGCATGAGCAGCACAGTAAAAGTTTTATTCTCAATCGTCAGATAATCCCTTTTCCTTGTTACCTGATTAATGCATTTAATAAACAGAAATGTCATGGTACTCATCAGCAGGAGTGCTAATGTCTTTTCTGTTTCAGTCCTGAAGCCCTCGGACGCACCAGTCACGCCATATGCATTCGTAAGTGCCGCAAAGAGAAATTCGGGAATAATTGCCAGCACATAATAGCAGCATACCGTAACCAGCTTCTTCCATATATTTCCCCGGAACACAACCATAGACGCAATCATATAGATTACCGGAATCATTACCATATTAAGTATTGAGGATTCCAGGCGGTTGGTTCCGAACATTGCCAGTGCTGCGATACAATATACGAGAAATTTTTCCCAGAATCTTTCTCTTCTGTATGGGAGTATGTTCTTTTCCAAGTCCTCCAACAGATACATCTGAAGAAGACAAATCAAATAATCTCTTATTATCATACCATGCCGTTCCTTTCCCCAAGAAATGTTATCAGTGCGTCGGCAAACTGTCCTTTTCTCGACCTCGAAACATTCGACTGGATTCCAAACGGCAGCAACGCAACGTTCTTTTCCAATCCTTCCACTTTTGCCAAATTCACAATATAGCTGTTGTGTGCATACTCAAATCCCCTTCCGGCCAGACACTCATACAGATCACTTAAAGATTCCTTGCAATGCATCTCTTCTATCTTTCCCTGTCTGGCAATGTATATCGTACAGCCCCTTTTCGCCAGACAGATATATAAAATGTCTTCCGTATGGATGCGCATTATCCTTCCCGCCGATGTAACTGTCACGGAAGAATCTCCACAGCACAATTTCACTTTTAATAAAATCATAGGTATTTCCTTTTTCAGACTTCTGTCATGCAGATCCTTCATGATGTACCGGAACGGTTGTCCAACATTAATGCTGTCAGGAGTCGGTTCAAAACAGCCGGAGCAGAACACCAATATCGCTGCTTCATTATATTCCCTCAGCTTCAGTACTGTTTTATTTCCATCCAATCCAGGCATACGCATATCCATAAAAATCAGATCATGCAAAATATCCGCATCTTCCAATAATTCTTTTCCTGATTCATATTCATAAAACCGTATCTCATTCGAAGACAGAATCCCTTCCGTTTCTATGACCGTCTTTATTTTCTCCCTGTATTCTTTATCATCGTCGCAAATTGCTATTTTACACATATTCATCCTCCAGTGTTAGTTTCTTCTAACCCTTTCCCATAAAAAAACCATCTTGCAGAATCTGAATCCTAAGATTATTTGCCTGTTCCTATAACTCCGGTTCCAAATCTGCAAAGATGGGATCTTCAAAAAATTCCTGTATTGTAATATCCAATCCATCGCATATCTTTTTAATTGTAACTACGCCAGCATTCCTGCTTTGTCCATACAAAATATTTTTCAGTGTTGAAGGCGGGACGCCTGAGCGCACCGCCGCTTCATTCACTGTGATATCTTTCTGCTTAATCAGATCGTTTAACCGATATATGACCGCTGTTTTTATATCCACGGTATCGACCACCTTTTTTTCTTCTATTTTATATAAATCGGCTTTAAAAGGTCGCCCATATATAGTCTTTTTGATCTATGCACGATATTTTTTTAACAGTTTTTCTTATTCTAGCAGAAATCCGCTAAATTTCTATATTTTATTAGATACATGAAACCCTGTGAGAACATTTCTGATCCTACGCAGGGTTTTCCACTTTGTTATAAAACTTTTATATTTTGCAGTATGCTGGATCGGAGTTATCATTCAACTTTCCTTCTGCTGCCGATTGTAAAAACATATTTTTACGAATAAATATTCAGCAGTTCTTCCGGAGAAAGCAGTGTAATCCAAAAGGAAAGAAAATCCTTTTTATTCCTTGTCACAATCGCATCACACTGATTCTCCTTCGTACAAGTTGCAAGTAGGCAGTCTTCAAAATCAGATACTCTCTGCAAATAAGCAGGCAGCACATCTTCGTTCGTCACTGTCAGCACTTTTGCTATGTCCAAAACGGAGCCAAGTGCCTTTCTATAAATTTATACCGTTCTTACATCCCGATCAGCTCCTCTCTCCAGCTCATCTTTTCCCTGCTTTTCTTGGATTTTTCTCTTATTGATTTCCAGTCGTTCATGAATAGATGGCTTCTTTGCCTTCGTAGTTGCTTTATTCTTTTCTGTTTGCATACTCGAAACTACCTTTTTCACAGCTTTGTCATTATCCCCTTTTGTCACATTCGCTGCTCTTGACGCTTCTACTCTGCTGTCCTGCTTTTCTGCAACCTGCCGTTCCTGCTTTTCCTGCACACTTTTTTCTTCCAGACTGCAAAAGCTCTGCAAATATGGCAGCACATGGTTCTGCATATCGGTCAGATCTTCCATACACTTCTGAAACTCTTCATTTCCCTTGTTTTTCAGATAACCAATCCAGCTTTCATCCGTAAGTTTCAGTTCATTTTGGAGTTTCAGCTGACTTAAAATACCGCCATTTCCTGTTCCAATATCTATTTTCCCTTTGAAATGTTGCATCATTTTATCGCCTTTTTCCGCATAATATATAGTAAAAAACATCTGGGCTGTTACCATCGGCTCATCCGTCCTCGGATTACGGTCTGCGTACCATTCCTTATCCTTCTGTGCAGTACGGGAATCCAGATCTGAGAGCTTCTGACAGCGTGGTTCCATCAGCTCTCGCTTTTCACAGTAATTCACATACACCATCGGCTCTGTTTCTTTGGATATATCTGGTTCGTAGGATTTCAGCCGTTCCAGCAAAACACCTGCCCACACGGACTGCTCACAGTCTTCTTCAATCACATCCTTCAGAAAGGAAATATAAGAACCAACATTTCCACTTTGCAGATCCAGCATGACTTCCTGTATGGTATCCTGCCCTGGCTCTACATGGTCCCGATAGTCATACGGATCGAAGTCTTCCGCAATCTCATCCAATGCTGCTGCCAGTTCTTCTGTTGTCATTTTTTTCGGATACATTGCCTCACGCACATCCTGAATCGGGATATATTTATAATCAGGCAATGCTTTATGAATCTTCTCCAAACCTTCACGCACCACCGGCTGATCTTTTAAAAACCGCACATTATCCAAGAAGTCGCCGTGTATCGTTGTTCCCATTACAATTAACAGTTCTGTTTCATCAAACAAGCTATCCTCCGGATCACGATAAATAATCCCCATTCCACTGCCTTTATAAGCGTTTTCCGGATCTTCTCTGTACTTCTCATAGATTGCTGCGATTTCTTTCACATCTGTGCTTTTCTCATAAGCTCCCATATCATGAATTTCATCACATTCTGCAGCATAATATTCCAGATAAGCTTCTTTCTTAGGCGGCATATTATTGAGTACATTATCAATCATGTTATAATTGGCCTCTTCCAGTTCCTCCACCTTTGCCAATGGCTTATATTCGCCCTGGCTTTTCTGAATCTCTGCCATTACAACTTCATCCATTTCTTCTACTTTCTCCATCAACCGATCATAATCTCCACGGATGCGTTCTCCAGTCCAGCCTTCGTCTTCCAAAAGTTCCTCCGCCGCTTCTTCAATAGAAATTTCATCATTCTCATAAACGCCACCATCCATCAAGCGGAAATCTTCATCGTAAAAGGAATAATCATATCCTTCTTCTGTTCTCTGAATAGCAAAGTAACGTTCTCCTACCTCATATGCCAGTTCACTAAGGACCTGTTCTTCCAGATTCAGGAAGGAATCCAGCTGTTCAAAACTGATACTGTCTACAAAATGGGCAGTTACCTTTTCCCCGTCATTCAGAACTACGATATCACTGACAGACAGGGAGTGACCACGGAAGTCTTCCGGTCTGTCAATGTTGAACCTTTCAAAAATATCATCCAGTGACATATTTCCCAGTAATTCTCCAACATAGACCAGCTTATAATCTTCTTTTTTTATCTGCATACCATGACTTTCAATAAAGCGAATGTTCATAAATGCATAGTTTTCGCCCGGTGAATCATCCCGGATCTGATAAATTCCAAATGTCTTTCTTGTTCCTAACAACAGGTTTGCTTCTTTCAATGACTGAATCTGTGGATATTTCTGCATTTCCCATTCTAGATTACGGAAACGCTCCAGTTCTGTCATAGACATCTGATAATGCTCTGGTCCTCGTTCAATTTCCATGCGTTCCGTGACATACATCGGTGATGAAAAATTAGTGATCAGATAGATATCTGCTCCGGCATCGTATAATTTCAGTGCTTCTTCCTGCTCAATGACACTCATAGACTCCTGAAATGCTCCTAAATTTTCTTCTGCATAATCTAGGTTGTTATCCTTTATCCGTTCCCACATCTGCAATTCCATTCCAAACAAACCGTCGTGTGCCTGTATCATTTCTTTACTCGCATATTCACCTTTACTGCCATCACTTCCAAGGCAATAAATCTTAGAACCCATTCTGTGATAATCCAAGGCTGCTTCTTTTCTAAGTGGCACCATATCTTCTGCTGTATATCCATAGTCACGTAATTCCAGCTTACCTATGGTTGGATCCAGCAGTTCCTGAATATCCATTCTTGCGTCATCCAGCAAATCCTCTACACCTTCTTGATCTGCCTGACTCACTGCATCTGCCAGATTTCTTACCAAATTCCTAACTTTCTCTTCCTCGCCGATCAGATTCGCATATTCAAAAATCTGTTCTTTTACATCTGTTGAAAATTCTATATCTCTACGCTCTGCCTGAGCAATCCGTTCCTGCGTATATTCCTGCATTTTCTGCGTTTCTTTTCCTGTTATCATATTTCTCGCCATTCAAATTCCTCCTGTGTTCTAAAAAATGGCATAACAGGCAGAACCTTCTTCTACCAAATTATGCCATCTTTCCTGTTTATTTATTCCAGACCGAAGTCCCGTTTTCTGTTTTCCTTGCCAGTTTCACTTTCCCGCTGACTCTTTTCTTTATAAATCTGCAGTTTTTCATGGATAGAACCACGTGTCGGTCTTTCTTCTTTCTCATCTGATTCAGACACCTCTGTTTCTGCATCTTCCCGTTCATCCATATTGAGCAATGCATTTAATTCTGACAGTCGCTCCAGTTTCTGGTTCAACTCCTCTTCTTTTGGAAATAGCTTTCCAACCTCTTCTTTTGCATTTGCAAGCTGTTCATATACTGTTTCCAGTCTTTGTTGTGCTTCTGAAAGCTTCTCCGGATAACTGTCCAACAGATTGTTGATACGAGTAATATTTCCAAGTGCATCTGCTCCAAGATGAACTTTCGAGACAGCCTCATGTTTGACAGATAGAATAAATTCTTTACTCCATCCATCAAACTGAATCCTCATATTGAATCCCTGATAGTTTCCGATATCCATCGCAGCATCTACAGTTTTAATATCTTTACATACCGCCAGAAGTGCTGCTCCTGCCTCTTTCTTTTCTGTGAACACTTTGCCACCAATCTCCATAGTAAACAGCTCTGGATCTGTGCTTTTATGCTCAGAATAATGAGCGATATCTGCCTTGTAGCTGTCAATGATTTCTGTCAGTTTTGCAATCTGTTGTGGAAAATTCCTTGCAATATCATCTTCCAGGCGGTACTGGTTATTCATGTGGTTGGCTTTTAAAAGCTTTAATTTTGCCACATCAACATCCAATGCCATCTTCTCTTTTACTGCTGGATTTCCGGTTGCAAGAGCTTTGACCTCTGCATAGGAAAGTGCCGCTTCGTCCACATCTTCACAGCTTCGCACAGGTGCTTTACTGGTCATAATCTGAGAAATGAATTTCTGCTTGTTCTCAATCAACTGCCACATGTAGCTGTCAAATGTGGATTCTGTTACATATCGGAAGATATGAACCTTTTTATTATGATTTCCCTGGCGGATAATACGCCCTTCTCTCTGTTCCAAGTCAGATGGTTTCCAACCAATATCCAGATGATGCAACGCAATCAGACGATCCTGCACATTGGTCCCGGCACCCATCTTTGCTGTTGAGCCAATCAAAAAACGAACCTGCCCGGATTTCACTTTTCCAAACAGCTCCGTCTTCTTTGCTTCTGTATTTGCATCATGAATAAAAGCAATCTCTTTTTCCGGCACTCCTTTTTCCATCAGTTTCCGTTTCAGGTCATCGTAGACATTAAAACTGCCATCGCCTTTCGGTGTGCTCAAGTCACAGAAAATCAATTGTGCAGATTTCTGTGCTGCTGTGTCTTTCCAGATCTCATAGCTTTTCTCTGCACAAACTGATATTTTGCTTTCCGGATTGTCTGGCAATAATTCGTTCACCAAACGCTGATCCAAAGCTAATTTTCTTCCATCATTGGTGATTTTCAGCATATTATCAACCGAGGCATCTACCCCTCCGTTTCTGACAACTTCTGCACGTTCCCCCAGACTTTCTACGATTTCTTTCTGCTGTTCCGTTGGTTTCAGCACCACTGTTTCATATTCTGCTTCCGGCACAGGAAGTTTTAACTGATCGGAAGTCTTGATATCTGCAATCTCCTTAAACATATTCATCAGTTCCGGAATATTATAAAACCGTGCAAATCTTGATTTTGCACGATAACCTGTTCCTTCCGGTGAAAGCTCAATGCTGGTGACTACCTCGCCAAAGGTGGAGGCCCAGGAATCAAACAATCCAAGTCCCATATTTTGCAATTTACTGTTCTGCAGATACCGTTGCATAACATACAATTCCGTCATACTATTGCTGATCGGTGTGCCCGTAGCAAAGGTAATGCCTTTCCCTCCGGTAATCTCGTCCAGATACTGACATTTATTGAACATATCCGCCGACTTCTGTGCTTCATTCTGTGCAATTCCGGCTACATTTCTCATTTTTGTATAAAGAAATGCGTTTTTATAACTGTGTGCTTCATCTACATATAAATGATCCACTCCCAGTTCTTCAAACGTAACTACCTGATCTTTTTTCTCTTTCTGATTCAGTTTCTCCAGCCTTGTCTGCAATGTTTTTCTTGTCTTTTCAATCTGTTTGACGGTATAACGTCCACCATCCTGTTCATACCTTGCACTCTGGATTGCCATTTCCAGATCATCAATCTGCCTCTGAAGCATGGCTTCCTGTTTCTCATCAGAGATTGGAATACGCTCAAACTGGGAATGACCAATAATAACAGCATCGTAATTTCCCATAGCGATTCTGGCACAGAACTTCTTTCGATTTGCCGGTTCAAAATCCTTTTTCGTTGCTACCAGAATGTTCGCCCCTGGATATAGCTGCAGGAACTCAGCTCCCCACTGCTCTGTCAGATGGTTCGGAACTACAAAAAGATTTTTCTGAGATAATCCCAGACGTTTGCTCTCCATTGCCGCCGCTACCATTTCATAGGTCTTCCCAGCACCTACCACATGAGCAAGAAGCACATTATCACCATATAGCTGATGTGCGACTGCATTTTTCTGATGCGGTCGAAGTTCTATTTCCGGATTCATCCCTGGGAAAGTCAGATGACTTCCATCGTATTCACGGGGGCGGATACTATTGAAACGTTCATTGTACACGCTTACCAGCCTTTCTCTCCTCTGCTGATCCTTAAAAATCCAATCTTGGAATGCAGCCTTCAAGGCATCCTGCTTTTGTGATGCCAACATAGTTTCTTTTTTATTCAAAACTCGCACTTCATCCCCATTGTCATTTACAACTTTATCATAGATTCTAACATCTTTTAGATTCAAGGTTTCTTCCAAAATCCGGTAGGCATTTGCTCTCTCCGTTCCATACGTTGCATAGGCAAACGCATTTCTTGGACTGTCGGCGTTCTTTCCTGTAATCCTCCACTCACCATTTACCTCAGAGAATTTTACCTGTATTTCCTTCTGTGCAAGATACCTCGGCGTATGAAGCAGTTCCACCATAAAATCCTGATAATCCGAAGGTTCAATCCAGGTGGCTCCAATACGCACTTCAATCTCCGACGCTTCCAGATCTCTTGGCTGAACTGCCTCCAATGCACGCACATTCGGTGTGAATTCCGGATGATTCTCTGCAAAAGTTCTCGCTGTATTTAATTTATCTCTGACGTTTCCAGACAGATATTCATCTCCGCTTTCCCACTGGTCTGTCAGTGGATTTTTGAAGATAACTCCAACCAGCTCTTCTGTGATTTTCTCTTCGGTCTTTCCGGTCAACTGTGCCATATATGGGAGATCTACTTTAGCCTTTTCATTTAGGGACAAAGCAAGTGCTTCTGTGGCTGTCTCCACACTTGTCACAGCGACCGCCTTTTTAATAGTTCGTTTGGTGAACATGTCTGCTTTCCGCTTCAATGTTCCATCTTCATTCAAGTCTTCCAGGGAACACAGCAGACAATAAGAAGAGTCATCAGAAAATGCACGTTTGTTAGCATTACTTCCAATAACTCCATACTTTGCTGTGTAGGTATCATACACCTGATTCAGTTTTTTCTGCTGTTTCTGGATTTCTTCGTCTGTGACAAATTCTTCCATCTGCATGGCGATCAGTTCACGAACGGTATCACGGATTGCAACCATGCCTTTTACACGTTCTGCAGTGGCTGCGGGCATTTTCACCTGATTCATCAAAGAATTGACACGGTAATACACCTGATCATCTACCACTGTATAGCTGTAATTTCGAACATTCGGATCTGCCGGAATACTCTCTGGCATCTCATCCAGTTCTGCCTCTATATCTACTGCCGCTACCATGCTTCCCTTGATGTGTTTTACAGCTTCTTGTAACTGTAATTCCAGATCAGCTCCTTCCATTGGAGCACAGGTTGTTTCCATACCATACGGACCGGACACTTCTTTCATCTCACCAAGAATCAATCCCGGATGCTGAACAAAATACTTGTTAATGGTAATCCCATTTGCATCACTCTCCAAATTCACCCAGTCTGGCATCTCTTTTGTGAAACTCTCACGCTTCTGGAAAAACAAAATATCAGCACTGACTTCTGTTCCTGCATTTGCCTTAAAAGCTGTGTTCGGCAGTCGGATTGCCCCCAGCAGGTCTGCACGCTCTGCCAAATATTTCCGGACTTCCGGTGATGCCTTGTCCATAGTTCCCTTTGTTGTGATCAACGCAGCTACACCACCTGGACGTAACTGATCTATAGTCTTGGCAAGAAAGTAATCATGAATCATAAAATTGTAGCGGTCATATTGACGGTCATTGACCTTATATGCACCGAATGGCACATTTCCGATTGTCACGTCAAAGAAATCATTGGGATAATCCGTCTTCTCAAAGCCTTTGATCTGGATATTGGCATCTGGATAGAGAAGTTTAGCAATTCTGCCACTGATGCTGTCCAGTTCCACTCCATAGAGTTTGGACTGGTTTAGATTCTCTGGAAGCTTTCCAAAGAAGTTCCCGACTCCCATAGATGGCTCCAGGATATTTCCCTTTGTAAATCCCAGATTCTCCAACACCTGATACATACTTTCAATCACAATCGGCTGTGTATAATGAGCATTTAATGTGGAAGCTCTGGCTGCAGCATATTCTTCCGGTGTAAGGACGGTCTTTAATTCCAGATATTCTGTCTCCCATGCAGATTTTGTCTCATCAAATGCATCTGCAAGACCTCCCCAGCCGACGTACCTGGATAAGATTTCCTGTTCCTCTGGTGTCGCATTGCGGTTCTCATCCTCACATTTTTTTAACAGCTGAATAGCCATAATATTGGCTCGGAATTTCTCCTTCGGTGTTCCCTGTCCAAGTTCATCATCTGTGATATGGAAGTTCGTTGCTGGAATCAGTTCTGCTATTCCGTTAATCTCTTCCAATGATTCTTTTTCTTCCGATACCTCAACTTCTCCCGACAGTTCTTTTTCTTTTTTATCATAATCTGTCCACACACGTTTAGAAATAGCAGTAAAATAGGAAGACTCTTCCTCCATGATTTCTTCCTTGATTTCCCGTAATTTATCTAAGGTATCCGCATTTACAGTTTTGTTGTGATAATGATAATAAAGTACTTCTTGTCCGAGTTTTACATCCAGACGTTCCAATTCTTGTGTTGACATTCGATTCCAAATATCATCTTTTTCCGTATGAATCGTGAAACCTTCTCCATCATCATGATATTCTAATGTGTATTGAAGTCGATTCGCTTCTCCCTTAACTTTGCAATCAAAATCGTGGATTTTTGTTCTGGTACCAGACATATATTCTGAATCAACTAATCGCAAATCAGTTATATCTTCCGCTGTCAAAGTATCCTGCTCCAGCTGTTCTCCTAACATCTGCTGTGCTTCTTCCAAATCTGCCAGTCTTTGTGCTTCCTGTCGTTCTTCGTACTTTTCCATTTCTTCCGGTGACAAATAATCATCTGTGCGGATTAACTGGCGAACACGTTCTGCAACCTTGTTCCACTTTAATAAAACTTCTACCTCTGGACTGCCAATTTTCCCTTTTGCAAGTTTTAATCCTTTTGCATCATGGGATGCGTCGGAAGCATCTGCTCCTGGTATTCCGGGTGAGGAACCACCTGTTCCATACTCATTTTTCAGGAACTCAGCTGCATCTTTCATATCATGATGTTCCATGAAATACTCATAGATTCGGTTACGTCCTCCTGCAGTAATGCCGCCTCTTCTTAACACTGCGTCAATTTCATCCTGTGTGATAAAGGATAGTGCCGGACGTTCGACCGTAAATTTCTGGTCTACCCAGGAACGCTCCCTCTGAAGATCCTGAAAGCGTTGGAAATATTCCGGATTATGCTGAATCTCCCAGCGGTGATAATCTCCCGGATTCTCATCCATATATTTCTGTAGCCATTCAAAACGATAGACAATCGCATCTGCTTCCTCTTGATCTGTCCATGCTCCACTCACTACATCCTGCCAGTCTGAATATGATTGTTTCTTTTCCCAGTTTCTGCAAGTATCCCGAAAATGAAGTGCAAGAAGATTGGTCATTTCTTCCTGCTCCTGTTCAATGGCATTATTGGAAATCAAATTATCCACGTAATTTCCATCCTCATACATATCCCGAATTCTGTTCGCTGCTTCTTCCCACGTAACCATGCGGTCAAAGTTTCTTCTGGCAGAGTCCCCTCGCCGGATACGGATACCATCATTGTCATACCAGATACTGATTTTCCGACCATCTATGGTAAATCCTTTGCCACCAGTTCCATATTCATCTTTCAGAAAACTCCGCATTTCTTCATTATCCAGACCTTCAATCAGTCTTGCTGTAATATGAAACAGTGTATTTTTCTGTCCGCTTCCCGTGCGGAGAATATCATTTACCACTTCATCGGAAATAAGAAAAGCGGCTGGCTGTTCCAATGCAGCTGCCGCTTTCCTTATTTCTCCTAACTGTTCCTCTTCTGTTGGGAACAGACTTAACTGTAAATAATCTCCTGAATCACCAGCTCCTCTGCCTGTGCCTTGATCTGGTTCATGTGTCTGGTCCATGCCATCCCGTCTGCCATTTTGTCCGGTGCCGGATCTTTCTCCAGAAGTTCGTTCATCAGGTCGTCTACTCTCTGTCTTGCCTGGCTGTCGATCTCCATCAGATGACTGTCCAGACGGTTCTGCAGTGTCAGAATGTTGAACCTGGCTACCTTGTGATTTCTCAGATACTCTTTCCGCATCATTCCGTACTTGCCGATGGTTCCTCTCGTCTCTTCCAGGCTGATATCTGGAATCTGATACTCTCCGTTCTGGCTGTAACTGATCTCTCTCATAGTCTGTTTCCTCCTTTTTTTCTTCTTTATCTTCTGTGTTATCTGTATTACTTTCACGAATTAACGTGTTAAATTCATTATAAGCTACTTCTTTTTCTTTTGCAACCGTTTTCAGGTCATTTTCCAGATCATTCAGAACATATCGTCCAATCTGCATCAGAACTGGTCTGCTGATCTCGTTGACTGCACTTCCCAGATGTCCTAATACTTTCAGCTGATTGAAGTCCGTAATATGCCGAAAATCCTCTGCATCCAGATATTCCTGTACATCCAGTCCACACCGCTTTAGTAATACATACCAGACACTATTGGTCATCAGTTCCCGGAATTCTACTTCCTGATTCTGTTCGTCCAGTTCTTCCAAAAATGTCCCTGTCACATCCAGTCTCAGTTCTTCCAATGCATCTGGAAGCCATTCCTGCATACTCTCCTTCGCTGCCTGATGCAGACTTTCAGCAAGTCCTCCTTCTGTATCTTCCAGTGATAACTGCTCCTGCAGATAATCTGCCACCAGATGTTCTCCTTCTACTGGAAGATTCCATAACTGAGGATCCTTTCCAAGATTCCGCACTTTATAAGTGTCCTGCACATCAAATACATACCGAAGTTTTGTTTTCGGTCCGGAAGTGTTGTCAATCAAGGCAATCCCCTTGGATCCCTTTTTGATCCAGCGGTACATCTTCTGATTCCATATTTCCATGGATGCTACGGCAGTTGCTTCCGGTCGCTGTGCATAAATTAAAAGCTGTTCTGGAAAAGTGTATTTGTACAATCTGGATGCAGTGTTTAGGAATCGCATCCATTCCTGCGGACTGGCAGCTACATCTTTTGCCACCTCTTCCGTCAGCTGTTCCATTGCATATAATTTATTTGCCATGCGCTACTCCTTTTCATAAAATCAGGGACTGCTTAGCACAGTCCCCTTAAAATCATCGTTGTTACTCTTTATAATGCTGTGGCAAGCTCTTTTGACTTATTCTTTGGCACTTTGTCTCCCTCTTTTGCCTTGATTTCTGCCTTAGCTTTCTCCAGTCTTCCATGGATTCCACCTTTTACTTCCGCTTTTTCGGCTGCTTTTTCTTTCTCCAAACGAGCTTCCCTACGCTCAGCATTTTCCATAACTGCCGTTTTCCCATCACAAAACTGAACTTTATCGGAAAGCTGCTCCTGTCTCTCCACCTTTGTCTCATTGACTTCCTGTACCATCGCATTTAATTCCGGAACCTGAAAAATGCCGTTATCAGGAAGAATCAGCACTTCATGAATGGAAGATGGGATGACAAAGTAATCACTTCCCAGGCATTCCCCAATCTGTTTACGAATATCTTCCTGCAGTAACAGGGAAGCTCCATTCATCTTAGCTTTGTTTGTCAGACAGAACATTGGGTTTTCCATGGCTTCCATATCCATTTTTTCATTCAGCAGGTTTTCTGGTTCTTCACCAAAAATCATAGATTTGATAATCTCATTCATATCCATAAGTGTGACACCACGTTTTCGGTCTGCCACCATCGCATCCGCTTGAATCTGTTCGGCAGATACTCCCCACTCGTTCATCAGAGAAACAGTTACCGGAATACTGCTGATCCCTTCTCCATTTTCCTCCAGATTTACTGCATAATAAGCTGCAAAATCTCCGTGTTCTGTGACTACTTTATCTGCAAGAAGATCGGTATTCCATTCCTTATCACAAATTCTCATCTGTAATTTGTCCTTCATCTTTTCATAATCCAGAATATCCGTAACTCCCATATCAAAAAATTCTGCTTTTCCCTGTGCCTCAATACGCATATCAGCCACATCGCCAACACAAGAGTCTACATCTTTTCCATGGATATATTCCTGGTAGAGGGAATCCAGATAGACTGTCGGTACGATTCTCTGATCTCCGTTTGGAATCGTAATACCTGTCAACTTCAACCCGTTGTTTTTTTCTACTTCCTGCAGTTTAATTTCTGCGTCCTTGTAAGACTCTGGCAGATACTCCTTTACATTGTCTTTGACATATTCATAAAATTCTTTTCTGTTCATCATACGCTTTTACCCCTTTCTGATCATGTGATGGTTCATTCTTTTTCTGCTGATCATCTGCTCGGCTTTCTTCTGATAAGCCATCATTCTCTTTAAAGTTTTCTCCTGGTTTTTTCGTGCTTCCTGTCTTTTTTCCATTGCTTTCATCATAGTTTTCTATTCCTTTCTGTGATTTTTTTGTATGAAAAAGGGAGCCTCACATAGAAGCTCCCAATCATAACCATTGATTTTGGTTTCCTTATTTGCTTTTCCTTTTTCTGCTGATATAAAGTCCTGCCATACCTCCTGTGGAAGTTACAAGAAGTAGGATCGGCAGCCAGATATTCGTGCTGTCACCTGTTTTCGGTGCATTTGATATCTTTGTCTCTTCATGGGACTGTGGTGTATCCGGTGTGTTCGGTGTTTCTGGAACTTCCGGTTTCTCGTTTGTCAGATTGAAAGTGACTTCCACGACCGGTGTACTGTCATCTGCATAGGCAAACGTCACTTCATGCTTGCTCTGATCCAGTGTGTATCCGTCCAGTGTCTTTGTTTCCACCAGATAATACTTGATCGCCGCATCATATTTGCCGTTCTTAAATGTGGCAATCTCATACAGCTTACTTTCCGCATGACCTGCAGCATCTGTCTTTAAGGTTTCCAGAACTTTTCCCTTACTGTCACGGAGTTCAAATTCTACCCCTTTCAGTGGTTCTCCTGACGATTTATCTGTCTTATTGAGAATCACTTTTCCCTTGGCAGTATCATCTTTCATAGCCACTTTCTGGATTTCTCCGGTGTCTTTCACCTCAAACGTCACATCGGCTGTCAGAAGATATCCTTTCGGTGCCTGCTCTTCACGTAAGGTATATTTACCGATTGGCAGTTTTTCGATATAGTGTGCTTCCTCTGTGGAAGTCCAGCTCTCTACTACCTGATCATCCTTATCGAGAATCGTCAGTTTCGCACCCGGAATCTCAGTTTCTCCTGTGATATCCGTCTTACTGATCTCTACTTTTGTCACATCATCTTTCATATCATGCTTCTGAACCTCTGCTGTATTCTCTACTGTAAAGGTAATACTTTCTGCAGTAACATATCCATCTGCCGGTTTTGTCTCTGTCATGGTGTATTTCTTACCAACAACCAGTTCTTTGATCACATGGGATTCTTCCGTAGAAGTCCATTCATCTACTGTATTGCCATCTGAATCCGTTACTTTCAGGTGTGCACCTGGAAGTTCTTTACCTGTTGTCAGGTCTGTTTTGGACAACTCCACTGTGGTTGGCTGATTTTCAAAAGTAAAGTCGTAGCTTACTTCTGCCTGGTCTTCTCCGGCATATTCAAAGGTAAACTCCTGTACTTCATCTGTTGTAACAAATCCGTCCGGTGCAAAGATCTCTTTCACATAGTATTTTCCGTCTATCGGAAGATCTGCCGTAAAAGTAATCTGTCCTTTTTCATCCGTTACTCGCTGCTCGATCAGACTTTCCTTCTCAAGGAGTACCTCACCCTTTGCATTTTTGATATCTTCACTGGTATAAAGACCGAAGACACCACCTGCAAGAACACGTTCTGTATCTTTTTCTTTCTTCAGAACCGTAACCTTTACTTTCTGACGGGCATTCTGCCATTTCTCATCATAAGTGATAACTGGTGTATCCTGATCACGATAGGAAAGGTCAACATATCTCGGCTCTTTGTCCAGCACATAACCATGGGCTGTTTTTACTTCCTTCACATAGTACTTGCCAGCCGGGAGATCTCCCATCTGTGCAATACCATTAGAATCTGTGGTAATGGTTCCCACTTTTTCATCTGCTTTAAAATAATCTTCGCTGACACCATCTGCCGCTTTGATATCTTCCGCAGCAAATACATCGAAAGTTACATCTGTAAGACTTCCAGTTACATATTCAAAGAGATGCTTCACAGTACCTTTTACATTGTCCAGAAGTGTCACTTTATCCAAAAACTCTCCATTTTTGTTGATGATCAGAAGTCCTGTCGGTACTTCATCTTTCATCTCTACTTTCTGAATCTCTTCGGTATCTTCCAGCGTGAACTTCACATCCATTGCTTTCAGATAACCATAAGGTGCCATTTCCTCACGAAGAGTGTATTCCTCACCAACTGTCAGTCGTTTGATCACATGTGGCTGATCTTTTACAGAAGTCCACTGATCCACAACATTTCCTTCTTTATCAAGAACGGTGAGTTTTGCCCCATCCAGTTCCACACCTGTTGTTACATCAGATTTCGTAATTTCTACTGTTGTTGGCTGGTTCTTTTTCACTGTTTTCAGTTTTACTGTCTTCACATCCTGTCCCTGGTAAGAAGCATTCAGATTCAGAACTTCATCAGAGGACACAAATCCAGCCGGTGCTTTTAACTCTTTCACATAATACTGTCCAAGTGGCAGATCCAGCGTACATACTGCAAGACCATTATTATCAGAGGTCATTTCCTGTAAGAGTGTGTCTACTTTCACGATTACTTTTCCATCTGCCTTGATATCCGCTTTGTTATAGATACCAAAGACAGCTCCTGCTACGGTTGCACCATTTTCTGCATCCTGTTTTTCTACCTGAATCGCAACTTTCTGTCGGTCATCGCCAACAGTCACTTCTTGTTCAATCACCGGTGTATCCTGATTGGCATAGACAAATGCGACTTCTGATCTGTCATGGTTCAGGACAAATCCTTCCGGTGCAGTCTCTTCTACCACATAGTAAGAACCAAGCGGCAGGTTATCAGCAACTGCTTTTCCGTCTTCCCCAGTCGTTACCGTTGTTACCAGTGCATCTTTTGCATAGATCAGCTGTCTGTTTCTGTTTTCATCTTTCTGGTAATCCGGTGTATAAATATTTTCAGCTGCATAGACATTAAATTCTGCACCCTTCAGGTATCTTTCTTCATAAACAAAATCCTTCTTGAATCCGGTCAGCATCTCACCTTTTTTATAGATCGTCAGCTTTCCTTTTACCGGATGGTTCTCGTAATCTACCGTAATAATGGCATCTCCGCTTTCAGAATCCATCTGGTATGCTGTGTTTGCATCCACTGCAATCTCTACATAATTCTTGTTGATTGTGTACCCTTCCGGTGCGTTGACTTCCTCAATCCGGTAATGTCCGATCTTCAGATTCTTCGGCATGATCAGATACCCCTGACTGTCCGTAAAATAGGACTTATGGGTTGTTGTCACTGGGTAAGTTGTTACCTGTTCCACATACTTTTTATTATCCAGGTCATATACCTTAAATTCTGTTCCTGCAATCAGGACGGATTTCTTTGTTTCATCGTCTTTTTTCACGATTTTCAGTTTTGCCTTAAACTCTTCATCCAGAAGCACTCGCCAGATCTGTGGCTCATTTGGATGATGCTCTGTGATATTCACTTCAAAATCATCAACTGGCTTGTAATTGTGCGGTGTTGTTGTCTCACGCACGATATAGCTTCCAAATGATAATGGAATACTGCAGGCATAACCTTTTTCATCTGTGAAAATCTCAGTTGCTCCATTTTCTCCACTCACTACAGGTTTTGCAGAATCAAAGTCGTAGCTTCCATCTGCTTTCTTTGTAAGGGAAGATTTCAGATAAACTGTGAATCCCGCTCCGGATAACAGATCTGCATCGGTCTTTCCATTGTTGGCTGCTTTGATGATCTGAAATGGCTGCTTGATGACCTGCTCACTGGAAGTGCACTCTCTTTTTACTTCTGCTGTCATATCTCCTTCATAACTACACGTAAGATCATGCTCTTCTGTATCTGCCAGGTATCCGGTCGGCGGTGTAATCTCTTTGATATAATATTTGCCAAGATACAAGCCATTTACAGAAGCCTGTCCTTTGTCATCTGTTGTAAGAGAAGCTACCTGTTCTCCTGCTTTATAAATAGTTCCGGTTGCTCCGTCCGGATGCACGATATCTTCACGGGCATACAGTCCATAAACTGCACTTTTCAATGTGGCATCTCCCTGCGGTACTGCTTTTCCTGTCTCTTTATCCACTTTATAAAGATTGATCTTTGCTGTCACACGGTCATTGCTGAAAGTATGGGCAAAAGATACGGTTGCTTCTTTATCATTAGTGTAAGAAAACTTGAACGTATACACATCTTCTGTATTTCTTACATAGCCTTCCGGTGCCTGATCTTCTTTTACAGAATAGGAGTATCCAATCGGCAGGTCTGCTGTGAATTTGGCAGTTCCGTCTGCACCAGTAGTTGCTTTCTCAATCAGCGTTCCTTTTTTCACAACAACGGTTCCGTCTGCATTTCTGATATCATCGGATGCATACAGAGCAAAAATACCGCCTTTCAGTGGTTTCTTGGTGTCTTTATCCTGTTTTACTACGGAAACATCTGCTTTCTGTCTCTCGTTGTTAAAAGTCACATCTGCAAATACAACTTCTTTATTCTGACCAGCATAAGTTAGAGTCACTGACTTTTCTTCACTGCCGTTATAGAAATTGTCCGGTGCTTTTGCTTCTTTTACCACATAGGTTCCAAGATGCAGGTTTTTCAGTGTGACAGAACCATTCTCACCTGTTGTCAGGTTCTCTTTTACCAGATCACCTTTGCTGTACACTTTTGTGCCATAAGCAGTTACGATATCCGCTCCGGCATACACGTTATATACTGCATTTTTCTGTCTGCGGTTTTCATACTGAAATACCGTTCCATTTTCACTGACATCTGCTCTGGTAAGAACCTGTCCTTCTTTATAAATGGTAAGCTCTGCCAGCTGTTCCTTATTTTCCACGGTTACCGATGATGTCTTACTTGCTACCAGTTTTACATTTGTTGCCGTTGCATTTACTACATATCCCTGTGGCGCTGTGATCTCTTTCAGATAAACGGTATCCTGTGTCTTGATGATTGTAACAGAGGATTTTCCATTCTTATCTGTTGCCGGCATCTGAGTGATCAGCTTTGTACATGCCTCATCGCTGTATATACCGAATACTGCACCAGAAAGATTGACATCCGCTGTATCGTCTTTCTTTACGATTTCGATCGTAGCCTGTTCAATCCAGGACACTTTTAAGCTTACATATTTTTCATCAGCAACACCTTCTCCAAACACAAATGCCAGATCCTGAACACTTGCATTCGTAGTCAGTTTATATGCTGAATAATCTTTTGTAATACTTCCCTTCATTTTTGCAGAAAAAGTAGCACTTACATCTTTTGTCTGTGTCAGAGGCGCTGAAAGATAAAACGTGGTTCCTCCTCCAATTGTTACGCTTGCACCTGCCGCACTTACATTTCCAGTAGATACATTATGGAGCTTTACTCCTTTTGGTAAGTCCATGGTAATTTTCTGCTGGGAAGATGCGTTGAACTTAATGTTCTCCGTTCTCTGAACATTTCCATCTACATAAGCCTTTACACTCGGCTTTGAAAATGACATCGCTACATCTGGTATTTCTGGCTTATTCACACAATAATTATAGAGTTCTTTTGCCAAAGCCTCTCCTGTAGCATTGGTTCCGTAAAAAGCATCACTGCTTCCATTGGCATACGATGCAGCCATGTGAATAATGATGAATCTTTTTCCTTCTGAAAAATCCGTGTGTTTATTCGCAAAAAAGCTTTCGCTTCCTGCGGCATCTGTACCGTAATAACACACTTTTGCTAACGCCTGATTGTCTCCAATCTTTGTGATTGTATAATTTCCAGATCCAGGTCCTGGCTTAGCAGGCTGTACACAATACGCAACTGCTCTGACGCTTCCGTAGCTGATATAGTACGGCTCTGTCAGATAGGTTCCAAGATTATAATCTGCATATCTATACAGTGGTCCTTTTTCAATTGTTACCTGCTGTGTACTTCTTGCTGAATAAGCCGAAACTGCTTCAAATGTTGCAATCTCTCCCTCTTCCATAGCTTCAAGATCCACGCCTTCTTCTCCTGCCTGTTCCAAAACATCATGAAGCTCTAACCCTGATTCTTCATCATAGGTATCCTGATTCTGTGCCTGCTCTACTAAATCATCAAATTCATCAGCGTCAATATCGGTAATCTCCGAGTCTGTTTCTGAATCCTCCGCTTCCTCTGTCTGCTGTTCACTGCCAGCTGTTTCGGATTCGGTCATTGCTTCACTCCCAGACGCCTCTTTCTGCGCTTCTGTTTCTTTCTCACGCACAATCAGTTTTCGGCTGATCTGGTACTTCGGATGCTCCTGATTTACCGGTTCCACATAATAGACCGCTTTGTAAGTGTCCGCATGATCTGTCGTAAAATCCTCATTCTTATCATTCTTTGCTTCCTCAAATGTGACTTTAACCTTGTTATCATCCTTGATTTCCAGTCCGGTATAATCTGATTTCACATTAAATACACTGCCTGTTTCGATTTCATAATCTTTGGCAGTCACCACCTCATCTTCATCCAGAAGGTCTTTCACTTCCTCATAAAGTGGAGGTTTCTCCTCTGGCTGGATCTCCGCTGCATATGCCGTCATCGGAGATAGCACTGTACTAAGCATTGTCATGCCTGCCAGCAAGCCAGATACTACTTTTCTAAAATTACCTTTTTTCTTCATGCTAAGGTCCTCTCTTTCATATATTTGTATTAAAACAGACAGTCCTTAGACTGCCTGCAATACACTACTTATCGTTGTGGAAAAATCAGATTGAACTGTACATTTCCCTCTCCGGGATCAACCATCTCCACAGTTGCTTCGTACTGTCTCCCTGTTTTTCTTGATACCAGATCCTTATAATGGATTTTTCCTTTAGACAGGAACTTCTTTGCTGCCGTCTTATCCATCTTTTTTCCCTGACTCGCAAGGAATTTATCATTCTTCCATAAGGTAAAAGTACAGTTCCGGTCAGAACAGTAAAAGTTTACTTTCCCTTCCTGGACATCTGCTCCACATCGGGGACATTTGCCAATGACTTCTCCTTTTGCCTTTCCCTGAAACTGATTTTTCTTTTCTTCTGAAATTCCCTGATACCTGGCAACCAGTTCCTGCATCAGTTCTGTAATCCCATTTAGGAATTCATCTGCTGTCTCTGTATTCTGGGCAATGTGATTCAATGCCATTTCCCACTCTGCGGTCATCTTCGGAGATTTAATCTCATCTGGCAGAACTGTAATCAATACATTACCATCATCTGTCGGCACCAGATTTTTCTTTTCCCTTTTCACAAAACCAGACTGAATCAGTTTTTCAATGATTGCTGCCCTTGTTGCCGGAGTACCAAGTCCTTTCTTTTCTGTATCTTCGGTCAGTTCTTCATTCCCTGCACGTTCCATCGCAGAAAGCAGGGTATCTTCTGTGTACTGTTTCGGTGGCTGTGTGAAATGCTCCGATACCAAAGAATCACAGGGACCATAATGCTTGCCTGCCCAGATATCCAGCTCCGGCTCTTCTTTCTCAATCTTTACGCCAAAGAACTGTTTCAATTTATTTTCGATCGCCTTGAATCCTTCCTGCTTTGTTTTCTTTGCTGTGAGATAAAACGTATGATAATTGCAGGTGATCTGGCATTTATGGCTTTCATAAATATAAGGATCTGCAGTTGCTGTCAGAACCCTGGCACTGATCAGATACAAAATCTTGCGGTTTCGTTCTTTCAGTTCACCAATATCTGCTTTGGCTACTTCCATGGTTGGGATAATCGCATGGTGATCGGATACTTTCTTTGAATTTAATACCTTACTCACGTCTGGGTGATATTCCAGACCTTCAGCATAAGGCATTTTCCCAAGTAACATCTGAATCAGTGTTTCAGTGCTTTCTCCCATCTCATCTGTCAGATACTGGCTGTCTGTTCTCGGATAAGTGACCAGCTTCTGCTCATACATCTCCTGCACGGCATCCAATGTTTGCTGTGCGGTATAACCAAACATTCTGTTTGCTTCCCTCTGCAGAGTGGTCAAATCATAGAGCTTCGGAGGACGGACCGTTTTTTCTTTCACATCATCCTTTTCCACTTCGCACATACGCTCCATACAGTCCGCAGCCACTCTATCTGCATCTTCTTTTTTCTGAAAATGCTCTGTGACCGCATCCATCTCGTCAAACTTGATATGAGCCATATAATATTTTTCTTTGGTAAATTCCTTGATCTTCTGATTTCGATCCACGATCATGGCAAGTGTTGGTGTCTGTACTCTTCCAACTTTCAGATTCTGGTTATACAGAACGGAAAAAAGACGGCTCGCATTGATTCCCACCAGCCAGTCTGCCTTTGCCCTGCAAAGTGCTGACTGATAGAGACTGTCATAACACGAACCGTCTTTTAATGACGCAAATCCATCTTTAATTGCCTGTTCCTCCATGGAAGAGATCCAGAGCCGCTTCATCGGCTTTTTGCATCCTGCCTGCTCATACACCAGACGGAAGATTAGTTCTCCTTCCCGCCCGGCATCTGTAGCACAGATTACTTCATCTACTTTGGAATCTCGCATCAGTTTTTTCAAGATTCCAAACTGCTTTTTCGTGCCTTCCAATACCCTGTGTTTCCAACATTCCGGCACAATCGGCAGATCTTCATATCTCCATTTTTTATATTTTTCATCGTATTCTGATGCATCACATAATCCAACCAGATGTCCTACGCACCAGGAAACGAGATAACCGTTTCCTTCCACGTAGCCATCTTTTCTTGTTCTGGCTCCAATCACGGAAGCCAGTGCCATCGCAACCGATGGCTTTTCTGCAATCACTAATTTCATTTACTCCTGCTCCTCTTCTTCATCTTCCAGCACAGCATCATCAAAATCCTCGTCTCTCAGGATTTCTGGTTCTATACTTTCTTCCTGCTCATCTGCATCGTCTACTTCCCGCTTTTCAGATTCTGAATCTTCGGATTCATCTTCATCCTCTTCCATCTCATCCTCGTCATCATATTCATGCTTTGGTTTATAGACTTTGAAGTAATATCCTCCTGCCGCAGCTCCTACTGCAACCAGTGCAATCAGAAGATACGTTCCAAATGGACTTTTATCTTCTGGCATCTGGATTTCATCCTCTACCTTATCTTTCTCAGCTGTCTCAGTTGTTTCCGGCTTTTCTTCTTCAGCCTGTTTCTCTGGTTCTGCATAAACAGTATCTACTTCCGGAAGTGTCACGGAATCAGAAAGTGTGAAGTTCATCAGATCTTTCTCGCTGACTTCTGTAAGGAAATACACATTATCCTGAGATTTTGAATTGTCGATGATCAGATAAAAAATCTTACCACTCTTAGTTGAAATGGTATAAAACTCTTTTGTGCCTTCCGTAGCTGTTTTAGTAACAGAATCTGCTGTCTCGCCTTCTTTATTAAGCTGTTCCTCAATACCTGTCACTGTCCGATCATCCACAGTTCCTTTTGCATCTGTTGGCTCAGAAGCTTGTGCATCCTGCGGAAGCGGAGAAGTCGTTGTTTTTTCAGTTCCCGTTGCATCTGCACTGGTCGTAGTTGCCATTGCACCATTGCTGTCACTGGAGGTTTTCTGTTTCTCTGCCTGCTTCTTTGCCCATTCATAATAAGGATTCTGCAACACATACTTTTCAGAAGTATTTCCGGCACCGTCTGTTACCGTAATCTCAATCTGTTTTGTAGTAAAATCTTTCTGTGTCAGTTGCACTCTCAGCATTCCATCCTTCAGATCTGTATAAGTGGTGCCATTAACTGTTACTGCAGTAATCCCGGATACTGTATCATTCCCCTGAATCGTCAGCACACCATCTGTCAGGGAAGCAGAGAGTGTCGGCTTTTCCGTGTCATAACACTTAATAGAACGATTCTGCTCATACACCTTTCCATCACCATCTGTCACACGCACATACACTGTCTGATTTCCTGTGATCGTGATACTTCCGCTTCCAGTTACATCCTGCCAGCTTCCATCTTTTCCTGCTTTTGCTTCAATCTTTGCTATTGAGAAACCTTCCGGCATATGGCTGGCATCTACCGTAACAGCAATGGTTGTTTCTCCCTGTTTCCATCCATCCGGTTTCTCAATCGTGATTGCAGGCGTGGTATTCTCAGCTGCATAAGCAGTCTGTGTCTGGAGCAAAGGTGTTGTCAGGCAAAGAAATGTCGTTGCTGCAAGCAGACTCTTTTTTACCCTGCTTTTAGTATTTGTTCTCTTCTTCTGTTTCATTTTTTCCAGATTCATCATCGGCTTTTATTTCCTCCTTCTGTATTTCTACCCTGCCGGGCAACTCATTTTTCATTTTCTTTTTAAAAGCTTCCAATTCCGGAATACTCATATCCATTGCACGGATAATTCTTACAATTTCCAGATTTTCCGCTTCTGTTTTTGCAATCTCCGCAGCCTTGAACCGCTTTAAGTCTGCTTCATATCTGGCTTTGGATGCTTCCATTTTTTCCTTGGCTTTCTCATAATCCGCCGTTGCTTTTTCAAGACTTTTCATCGCTTCTCCTTTCCGGACGGCTGATGCAGCCGCCCTTTTTTCTTACCATCGTCCAAATCCATAGAAATGGCTCTGCCAGTATGGTGAATTGATGGACGTGTACTGCACCGGATGACCGCAATGGATCATCTGACCATTGCCTACATAGATTCCAATGTGCGTTACCGGAACTCCTGCATCATAAGTGCCTGTAAAAAAGATCAGATCTCCCGGCTGTGCTTCTGACTGAGATACCGGCGTGCAGATGTCATACAGTCCCTGTGCAGTCAATCTTCCTGTATTCCTTACACCAGAGTTTGTCAGGCAGTAACTTACAAATCCAGAACAGTCAAATCCACTTGGAGAATATCCACCCCACACATACGGTGTTCCTAGATATCTCGCTGCTTCGTTCAACAAACGCTGTGCCGCTTCACTGGTGTATTCATTGCCGCCAAAGCCTGCCCCTTCTCCAGTTTCCAGATAAAAGATCGGGTTTAAGCGCTCTCCATTTTTCAGAAGTTCAATATGAAGATGGCTTCCTGTAGAATTTCCAGTATTTCCTACAAGACCAATCTCATCACCTTTCGTGACGGATACACCTGCAGATACACTCCGGCTGCTTAAATGTGCATACCGCAGTTCATAGCCTTTACTGTCCTTGATCACAACATAATTGCCATAGCTGTCGTTATAAGCAGAAGTTGTAACCGTTCCGGTCAGCCCTGCCATTACTTTTGTTCCCTCCGGCGCTCCGATATCCATACCATTATGAAGCTGATTTGCTCCTGAAATTGGATGAATCCGATATCCATAATAACTTGTCACACTGGAATACCAGTTAAAATCAACCGGTGTCGCAAACATCTGTAAATTACCTTTCGTATCGTTATAGGCACTGAACAGTTCTTTCTGGAAAAATCCCAGCCTGTCCTGACAGATCGACATCAGATTTCCGCTGTTTAAGGTGACATTCAGCACATCTACATCTCTTGTCCTGGTCACTTCCACTTCCTGGCTTCCATTATCATCTGCCAGATAGCATTCCCAGGTCTTATGACCATGTGCGGATGCTGCCGCATGACTGTCATAATAGACATCAAACTGTACACCGTATCTTGCGAAAGCTCCGGTATCTTCTACCGTATATTCGACACCATTCATGACCACCTTTGTTCCCATTGGAACAAACGGATTGGAAGCATCTACTGCTAAGGTATGATTGGCTGTTGGATATGCTCCACTGGCAGTCGGTCCTCCACTCCAAATACCACAACAGATTGGACAGTTACAATATCCGCTTGTTACAACCTGTCCCAACGATTCTCCAACTCTTACTGTTGCTGTCTCTGTCACAGTTTCATTGACTGCTTCAGTAGTCAGATGATATTGCTCTGCAAACAATGCATCCAGTTCAGGCTTGACCTGTTCAAAAGTAAACTCCTCATACTTTGCTGACAGATAACTGATTAGGATAAACGGATCATGCTCAATAGGTCCGATGTTATATCGGTATTCCTCATGTCCCGGTTCTTCAGACTCCATGTTGTTAATCCGCTCCTGCAGATTAGCTTCCAGCTGTGTATAATACAGTTCCGCTTCCCGGATTGCTTGATCCGATGACAGATAACTGGTTCCCGTGTAAGTGATCACATTTTGTAAAAACACTGCAGAGCATGACGTGACATTCGTTATAATCAGAAACATCAATCCGATCAGAACTGCCACACTGATATACACCTTCCGGTTTTCTTTAAAGAAGTTGGTGACTTTGCCGCCAATCTTCTTGATATAATCAATCGTACCTTTTGTAGCTGTACCTACGGTCTGTTCACTTCGCTTTGCTTTGGCATAATCCCGTTTGATCTGTTGCTTCTGAATCTGTTTTTTTAGCTTCTTCTGCTCCTGACGGGCTGCCGCCTGTGTCTGTTTCTCTGCCTGTCTCTCCAGTCTGCTTCTCTTTCTGGAAGCCCTCTGTTTCCTTCGTCTGGCACTTCTCTGTTCCAGCCGGTAAATACCTTCGCAGCCTTCTTCCAACTTATGGGCACCTTCTACTGCCGCATTATCGTCTTCATTTTTACTGATCTCACGGTGCAATGCTGCGGAAGTTGCACTTCCTGCTTTCTTAACAACAAAAGCTTTTTCTGTTTTCACAGATTCCCCTTCGCCAAACTTCAGGCGGGATTTCTTCTTTCCAGAACCCTCTCCTTCATTTGCCTGATAAACCTGTGCCTTCTTGGAATGCTGCTTTGCTTCCTTTTTCTTTCTTGCTTCCTCATAAGAAAACTTTTTGGCTTTTTCCTTCTGTTTCTGATGACGGAAATTGACCCCATCCGTATCCATCTGGTTCAATTTCTCCATATCTTTGTCATTTTTCACAGAAGCACCAGTCTCTTCATAAGCAAATTTCAGACGCTGTTTCTGCTTTGGTTTCTTACTTCCACCATTCTTCTTACTCCGGCTGTCTCCTCTGTTTTCTGAAAGATCCGCACGTTTTTCTTTCAGTCTCCCTGACTGGCTGGCTTCGGATTTTTCCGCAAATCTTGATTCTTTTCTGTTCTCAGCACGGATTCTTTTCCGGTTTTGTTGCTTTCTATTTTGTCCAAAATCCTCACTTTGGTTCTCCGTTCGCATCAGTTCCGGTGCATCCCTGGATTTTTGCACAGAGGGACGGATATTTTTCCCACTCCGCTTAGACTGGCGGGGAGACTTATCCACAAGGTTTTCTGCTTTTTCCCCCTGTTTTATTCCCATCTGCACATCACTGGCACGGTTACTGACACGAACAGAAGATTTATCCGTCAGGTTTTCTTCCACCAGACCATCTTTGGTCATCTTCTGGACCTTCTTATCCCTGACTTTCATTCTCTGTTCTGCCACTGATTACTCCTCCTTCTTCGGATACCCTTTCCCTGCCTGTAATAAACAGAGAAAAGCGATGCCAAATACAGCACCGCCACTAAAAGTTAATACATATGAAATTGCTCGTAACATTGTCTTCTCCTTTGATTTAACCTGCTTCGGAAGTTTCCTCCAAGCGGGTTGTCATGATTTTATAGAGGGAATTCTTCGGGAATCTGTCTACGAATGGAATAATGACATTTCCATAGAACAGAAGTCCTTCCCCCTCATTACTGTTGGTTACATAGGACAGCTGGGTTGGTGAGATATTCAGCTGTTTTGCAAGAATCTGCCGGTCACCGGAAGCCTGGTTGAGCATATAAATAAAATCTGAATTTTCAAATATATTCTCTATCTCCCTGGAAGACAACAAATCCTTAATATTCTGGGTGATACCAGTTGGAATACCACCCCATTTACGAAATCTCTTCCAGATTTCCACACTATAAGCTGCAGTCTGCTCTTCCTTCAAAAGAAGATGGAACTCATCCACATAGTATCTGGTGGACTTATGGGCAGAACGGTTCATCGTTACCCTGTTCCAGACCTGATCCTGGATTACGAGCATCCCAATCTTTTTCAGCTGTTTGCCAAGTTCTTTGATGTCAAAGCAGACAATACGGTTATTGATATCCACGTTCGTCTGATGGTTAAATACATTCAAAGAACCTGTAACATAGATCTCCAATGAAGTGGCCAGTCGCTGTGCTTCTGGCTCTTCCTGTTTTCTCAGAAGGTTGTATAAGTCCTCCAGGATTGGCATCTTCTCCGGTATTGGATCGGCAAGGTATTCCTGATATACTAACCGAACACAACGGTCAATAATCGTTTTTTCTACTGGCTCCAGTCCATTCTTTCCACCAACAATCAACTCACACAGAGATAAAATAAAATCTGCTTTTAATGACAGCGGATTATCTTCCTCGGAATAATTCAGGTTCAGATCCATCGGATTGATATACTGGTCAGATACCGGAGAAACCCGTACCACCTGTCCGTGCAGTGCCTGCACAAGTGCCGAATATTCGGCTTCTGGATCGCAGACGATGATATCATCTTCTGTGATCAGGAAGCAGTTTGTAATTTCTCTCTTTGCTGAGAAGGACTTACCGGAACCTGGTGTACCAAGAATCAGTCCATTCGGGTTCTTCAGACGTTTCCGATCAACCATAATCATGTTGTTGGATAATGCATTCAGTCCATAATAAAGAGCCTCCCCTTCCTGAAACAGTTCCTGTGTCGTAAACGGCACGAAGATCGCTGTTGAAGATGTGGTAAGCCCTCTTTGAATTTCAATCCGATTGACTCCCAGCGGAATACAGGACATGAGTGCTGCTTCCTGCTGATAATCCAGCTGTTTTAAGGAACAGTTATATTTCTGTGCGATTCCCTGCACCTGGAAAATATTGTTATCCAGCTTCTGACGCTTCTTTGCGGTATTCATTACCAGAACCGTCACGAGGAACATTCTCTCATTTCTGGACTGCAGATCTTCCAGCAGGTTTTTCGCCTCTTCTCCATAAGTCACAAGGTCCGACGGAAGCACGTCCATATCATAACCGGAACGTACTGCTCGCTTCTGCTCTTCAATCTTCATCTTATCCAAATCTGAAATCTTACTCTTGATCATCTTGATCGCAGAACTCTGGTCAATGGACTGGATATGAATGTTGACATTGATGCTGTCATCCACATCCAGGAAGTCTGCAAGCATCCGGTCTGTAAGCTCTGGTGCCAAAATCTGCAGATAACTCACACTTCCCATCGTTCTTCCCATCAAAAATGTCTGATTCTTGGAAAAGTTAAAGGAAGTCGGTGCAATAAAATCTTTGGTCTTTAATCCTGTTTCTGGAAGCATCTTATACTGGAACTTAAATGGTTCAATCCGATCCTGGTTGAACACATGATACATAATCTCCAGCCTTTCCAAACCATTCAAGGAATGTGCCTGTGCTCCCAGGACCTTAAAGTTATTTAAGATATCTGTTTCGATTCTTTCAAGCCTTGGCCTTGCCGCCTTCAGGCTTTCTGCTTCGATTCCAAAAGTAATATACTTTGTCTTCACCAGACCATTATTTCCTTTGGAAAGCTGATTTTTCAGCATAGTACGATACTCTTCACGAATGGCATTGAAGTCATCGTTCTGATCCGGAATATCAATACTTTTTTCAAATTCTGCCACATCCACCTGCTGATTGATGAAGGACAGCTGCACACTGATGGAAGAATCAAAGTAATTTAAGAAATCACAGTAATTCTCAAATATCGTGGTCTTATCCTCGTTTAAAGCAAGCTGATAATTGATGTCGTAAAACTGAATCGTCTTGGAGAAAAAGGTCTTTGTCACCTGGCAGATACCATCCTGCAACATCCGAATATACGGAATACTCTGCTGTGCAGTTGTAGGAATGCTTTTCTGTTTCCTGCGGTCCCGTTCCTGTTTCTTCTTACGCTTTTCCTGTTCTCTTTCTTTTCTGCTTTTTTTGTTTCTTCTTTCCTGACGGTTTCTTTTTTCCGCCAGGGACAGACGCTCCTGCTGAGTCTCCTGCTTTGTCTTTTTTGCCATCCAGCACACCCTCCTTTTTTACAAGGGTGGAAATCTCCTGATAAAAATTTTCTGTCTTATATGGTCTTACTGCCGGACAGATAAACTTCTGTCGAATGATATTTGCCACCACTTTTTCAAAGGGAAGTCCGTCTTTTTCATACATTGCCATGAAGAAAAACGGAAGCATGATCGTTACCATCAAAATGGCAGCAATACTGGAACCGATTGGTTTTCTCATGAACAGATAAAACGGAATTCCCACAACTGCGGCAAGTGAAAAGAAAATCAGCTGCCGCTTTGTCAGATTTAATGCTACTTTTGTTTTGACCTTGGTAAGGTCTTTTGGTACTGGTACATACGCCATGGTATGCGCTCCTTTCCTGCCCGCTAGTGGGCATTGAATATAGATTTGCTAAGGCTTCCGGTCTTGAATAATGAAAATGCAAGAATCACGGTATAAGCCGCTACTGAAAACATAGCTGCATGAAGATCACTGGATATGGTCATTGCATTTACTAAAACTGCATAAATTCCCACACAGACCATCATGAAGAATCCCTGAAATGCCAGTGCGAACAAGCCTTTTAAATAGTTGTTTCCGATATTGCCCCATTCCTTATTGGTCATGGTGGCAAACGGAATTGGTGCTATGGAAGTATAAAGGTAAATTTCTATCATTCTTCCGAACAAGATTACCGTAATGATAATTGACAGAATGTGCATGGTAACACTGATCAACATCGTTTCCATGGATAGCAGGAACAAATCCCCTAACTCCATATCCTCCAGGGCATCCACAATCCGTGAAATTGCTTCTGTTGCATCCACCGCAGTGTTTCCTGATATCACCCCGGCGGCATTGTTGACCACATGCTGGCCAACATCAAAGACCGCCATCGTGATATTGAACGTATTTGTCACCAGATAAATGGCTACATACGCTTTGAAGATCCAGAGGAAAATGTTATAAGTCTCAAATTCATGGAAATTGTTTTTCTGTGTTACCATCGTGATCAATTCATAGCACAGGACAAAGGTGATGATCAGTCCCGCAATGGGGACAATCACCGTTTGGGATATATTCTGAATCAGATTAAAAATCCCTGCATTCCATCCCTGCGGTGTCTGTCCCACCTGCCCGGCTATGGTTCCCACCTGCTCATTGACAGACGTGAACATGTTATCCAAACATGACTTGATAAGTCCAATCAGGATATCCTTTATCGCTTCCGTAATTCTCTCAATGATGGTGTTCATCTACCACTCCTCTTAAGAGAACAATGTTGCCAGCTGTGGAATCAGGGTAGTTCCCAGCAGCATGATTCCGGCACCAGCCATCAGCTGTTTTATGTCTTTTATGAGAAAATATTGGCTCGAAATGAGCCTTGAAAAGATTAAAATAGATTAAATTTTGATAGATTTTTCTTATTTATGGGAGCCGGAACCTCTTTCGATGGTTCCAAGCTCCGGTATTGGTTTTAAATTGAAATGAATTTCCATTGTGACCGTTTCAGGAGTTCGGCGGTAATTCTCTGTTCCGTCTTTCTCCTGTGGTTCTGAGATAACGATTTTACTGATCAGCCGGTTCAAAAGATTGGCATCCAGTTCTTTAATGTCCACATACTCGCTGATATCCTCGTTCCACTGCTGTGACTGTGCATCCAGTTTTTCTTCTGTATTCAGCACATTCTGGTTCTGGGAAAGTTCCTTTTTGATGTCTGCCTGCTCTTTCTGTGTCTTCTCCAACATCTTATCAAAAACAGATTCTGTAATCTTGTCATTGATCAGATCGTCATACAGTTTTGCAATCAACCGGTCTAATGTCTCCAGGCGGTCTTTCTGTTTTGATACCAGCTTCTCCAGACTGTCTCTGTGTCCCTGTGTATCTTCTTCGCATAACTCCTTCACTCGATTTTCCAGTTCTGTTCCATCTCCGGTGACTGCTTTTGCACATTCCTGGATTCTGGTAAGAACTGCATCATACAAATCATCAGCGTCCACCCGGTGCTGGGTGCAGTGTGCTTTTCCCTTATGAATATAAGTGGAACAGGTATAAACTTCATGCTGATCTTTGGTATGCGTCTTCTTTAATGTTAATGCACCGCCACACTCTGCACAACGGAGTAAACCGGCAAACATACTGTATTCTCCCTGTTCTGTCTGGCGTTTCCTGCCTTTCATCTTCGCCTGCACCAGAGCAAATACATCCTGTGGAATGATTGCTTCATGGGTATCCCTGACTGTAATCCAATCCTCCGGTGCTTTATCTCCCTGATTGCCAATCTTAAAACGGTAGTACCGTTTCTGGGAAGCCATGTCTCCACAGTAAACGGGATTCATCAGCAGGGATTTCAGATAGGATTCATCCCATACATATTTCCCATTCTCCGGATCTTTCTTTTCCCATTTGGTGTAGTAAGTGCGAAGTCCCCGTTTCCTGTGCCACCAGGTAGGGCATGGAATCTGCTGGCGTTCCAGTTCTCTGGATATGAAGTTGATTCCATGACCATCCACCGCCCACTGAAAAATTTTCCGGACAATCGGTGCTGTCTCCTCATCAATCAGAAGATGTCCCTTTTCCTCCGGGTCTTTCTGATATCCCAATGGTGGAACAACGCCTGTAAACTTCCCCTTGGTTGCCTGCAGGTGGTAGGAAGCATGAACTTTCTTGGAAATATCCCTGGAATACATCTCATTCAGCACGTTCTTGAACGGAGCAATCTCATTATCTCCGTCAAAGGTATCTACATTATCATACAATGCGATATACCTTACGCCATGCTTCGGGAAAAATTCCTCCATCAGAAATCCGGTCTGCACATGGTTACGTCCTAGACGGCTCTGATCCTTCGTGATCACAAGGTTTACCAGACCTTTCTCGCAGGCTTTGAGAAGTCTCTGCAAATCCGGGCGGTCAGTGTTCAGACCTGTATAACCGTCATCCTGAAAAACATCCACGACCTGCCATCCCTGCGACTGGCAATAATTCACAAGAATATCCCTCTGGTTGGAAATACTGGCACTCTCGCCTGTCAGCTCGTCATCCTTGGAAAGTCGGCAGTATACGCCAACTCTCCATGTTGCATTTCTGTCTGTATTGCTGTTTTGATTTATATATCTGTTGTTCATCTGATACCTCCGCTACTTTGCACATCCTACGCAGATTTCAGATTACTGAGCTCATAATCATTATACTGCTTATCTTTCATTATTGCAAGTTTATCTTTTGTTTTCGTGTCACGTATTTTCTGTGCAATCACCTCGGCAAATACTTCTTTTGCGTCCTGATTACCGTCAAAATACACTTTGATATTGATGATTTTCTTCTTCGCTGCCATTGTAAAACCTCCGTTTTTTGCAAAAAAAGAGCAGCTAATCCATTTTTCAGATTAACTGCCCAGACTGTTGGTTGCATTTTTTTATTTTCGTATGGATACCTACTGTTTTCGTTCGATTGCCTTGCACTGGCAGACGGCAGGCGGCAGATAGGGTATCTATAAAGACTGCCGTCCGCTCTCAAATCCTGCCGTCACCTATTTCTTTTTATTTTCTTAATCGAATGGTATTTTCCTGCTTTTCATTCATCTGATAATCCAGTTCTTCTTTCATCCGGCTTCTGGCTTCACGCATGGTTCTCTGGGAGATTCCCTGTACTTTTGCCTTTTCATCCAGTTCCCGGATTGTAACGGCATTTCCGTCTGCAAGAAGTTCATAAATCAGTTTCGTTCCCCGTTGCAGCTTTGTTTCTGTCGGCTTTCCTTCCTTTCCATCCAGAAGATCATCGGCAGAAATCTCATAAGCTCCCACCCATCGGAAGCCTTCTTCATCTCCAAGTTTAAATGCCATAGTCTCACCCGGAGGTGCAAGGGAACTTTTCTCATGGATCAGTACTCTTGTTGTCGGATCTTTCTTTACTTTTCCGATGAAAAGCAGGCTCCTCACTGCCGCCATGATGTCAATGGAACCAAGTCCCCGGTAGGTGCTCTGTGTCCCGGAAGATTTGTTCAGATGTCCGATCAGCACAATGGCACAGCCTGTCTGCTCTGCGATCATCCCTAGTTTCCGGAATACCGGACGAACTTCATTTGCCCGGTTCATATCCACATCTGCACCGATAAAAGCCTGTACTGGATCAATGATTAAAAGTCTGACCTGATTCTGACGGATAGCCTTTTCAATACGGTCATCGGATAATGTCAGTGCTTCCTCTGTATCATCAATGACCATAACCCGGCTCAGGTCGGCACCTGCTTCTACCAGTCTCGGCTTGATCGTATCTCCCATGCCATCTTCGGCGGTCTGATAGATCACATTGAAAGGTTCAATTTCTTCCATATTCGGGAAAGTCTTCCGGTTCGTGCAGGTTGCGGTCAGCATCATGGCAAAATAAGTTTTTCCCTCTCCCGGATTACCCTGAATAATTGTCAGCTTTCCAAATGGCAGATAGGGAAACCACAGCCATTCTACACTGGTCTGTTCAATATCTTCGTAACACAGCATCGGCACCAGTGCTTCCTTCTCCGGTGCTTTCATTGTAACTGTTTCTGCGATTGCTTTCTTCCTGTCTACATTTTTATCACAGAGGATTTCATTCCAGTCCTTTCGGGACGGTTTCAGACGGACGACACTGTATCCGTCCGGGATTTCTTCTGCCAGTTTCTCACAGGCTTCATTCCCTGCCCGGTCATTATCCAGACACAGGAATACAGAAGTAATCTGAGGGCGTTCAGAAAGAAAAGCCATCAGTGCCGCACTGGAAATGCCACCCAGACTCAGGTAGCTCCGCTTTTTCCAGTCTTTGGGAAATAATTGTATAAAAGAAAGCAAATCAATGGCTGCTTCAAACACAAACAACTGAGTATCCGTCCCTCTGTGACAGAATCCGCAAGATTTATCAGATCCAGCCACATCTCCCCTGTATTTTATTTCACTTGTTCCCCTGCAATGGGCATATCTAGGAATACCGTCTGCATCTCTGCCAACAAACACCACATTATGGTGCTTCTTTTCTTCATAAACATCCCCACTGCTGATCCATTCCTCCACCAGATTCTTTTCAATCCCTCTGTTTTCTGTCAGATATCTGATGATTCTATCATTATTCTCCTCTTTCTCTGGTAAACGAAAGTCAGGGGACGGGGCGGGGCAGGTACTGTTCCTGCCTTCGCCTTCCTCCCCGATCAGCTTTTTAACTGCTTCCGGAAATGTAGCGTTGTAAAATTCCATCACAAAATCCACCGGATAGCCGCCCCTGCCCTGGCTGTGCCGGTACCACCGGTTTCCGGATACCGTTACACTGTCATGCTTTTTCCAGCGGTATTCCCTGCCACTTTTCACCAACTGTTCCCCCTGTGCGTTCAGAAAAGAAACAAGATTGGTCTGGTTGGCTCTTGTAATCTGTTCTTCTGTATACTGCATTTTTATCATCCTTTCCCATCTGTCCTGCTGACAGACTGTTATAAATTCATCTCATGGTTCCGTTTTTTCTTCACTGCCTGTTGTTTTGCATCACGCTCTGCACACTCTTTCTTCTTTTCATCCAGTTTTCTCAGAAGAGAAGTCTTCTTTTCTGGCTTCTGCTCCGACTGCTTCACCGGCTGTTGCTCTGCCTTCCCATTTTCTTCAAGAATACCTTCCGTCTGAACTCCATGAAATACCGGGAAATTCACCTGCTTCTCCCTTTTTTCTTCTGAACGCCCGGAAGTATCTGCTTCTGCCATTTCCCGGTCACGTCTGGCAATGTCCGCACAGCTCTGTACCTTTTTTACAAACGCAAGTTCCTCCTGATACGGCTGATTATCTGCTTTCAGCTCTTCGATCACCGCCTGGAGTTCTTCTTTCTCCCGTTTCCATCTGGCAGTAGGCACCTTTCCATTTTGATCCAGATGTTGTTTCAGTTCCCGTTCACATTTGCGGTAATAATTGATTTCTTTTTTGTGCTGCTGATAGTATTTCTCCCGTCTTTTCTGAAAATAGAAACGATTATACTCATCAATCAATGGCTGGTTTGTTTTTATTACCTCTGCCATCTTTTCCAGATTCTCCAGTTCCTTTAACTGTTTCCGCTTTTCAGAAATTTCTTTTTTGCTGACAGAAACAACACCGTTCAGTTCCTCAATCCGTTCCTGCAAGTCATCCATCGTCTCTATCTGATGGGTCTGAAGATAATTGATGGATTTTGAAAACTCCTGTAAATTGGAGAGATTCTTCCCTCTTCGTTTCATTTCCTCATAGAAATTTGGAAGTGACGGTCTGCCCTGTGTCTTCTTATCATAATAATCCTGCAAACTCTCCAGAAGTGTAGGGTTCTGCCTACGATCCAGCTCTGCTTTCATTTCCTCATAAGCTGTCTTCATCCACTGAATGGATTCTTTCAGGGAAATGAACATCTGGTTGAACTGCCGGATTGCCCGGTTCAATTCTCCAATAACTGTTTTGATTCCCTTTTTCTCCATTGCCCGGACTTCATATCCCTCATGGATGGTCGGGATCAGTTCAATCCCCTGTTCTTTGTAGGAACGGTGGTCGATTCTGGCTGCCATGTGACATTCCCGGAATTTCCCATTTACTTTCTCTGTCCATGCTCTCCGCCACTCCTTTAAAAGCTCCGGATCATTCCAACCGGTAGTAGAAACAGCATTGAACATATCTTTTCCTTTCGCATCCTTCACCCGGTTTCCATCCTCATCAAGAATATATTCCCGTCTCTGTTTATTGCCCCAGATTCCTTCCTCTGTAAAAGGACGGATTGGGGCAAGCACATGGAAATGGGGATTATCCGGCTCTTCTTCATTATCCGATTTTCCCTCATGGACTGCCAGATCCACGATCATGCCACGTGCCACAAACTGCTCCTGGCAGAACTCTTTCGCCAGTCTTATATTTTCCTCAAGTGTCAATTCATTCTGCAGGGCAATGTCAAACGAATAGGCAAGCTGCGCCTTGTTGTTCCTTTCCACATGCTCCACCTCGTTCCAGAGGGTTTCCCTGTCAGTCAGACGCTCCGGCACATACTCCGGTGTCAGGATTTCTGTAAATATCACACCCGATTTGCTTGTATAATCGTGTATCTTGTTGTAATAACTGTCAAAAATCCTTTGCCCGGAAATATAGGCTGCGGAAGCGACCACCATCTGTCCTTTCCCTCTGGATACATGTCTTACTGAAAAATGATACAGTGCCATTAGCTGTCATCTCCCTTCTCTGTTTTTTTAACTGCTTCGGCAATCTCTTGTCTGTCTTTTTGTGAAGCAGCTATATAATTCTGCCGCACAACACTCTTGTTGTAACTGCTGTTACGCATCTGGTTCATTACCTCCTGAAATTCTTCCTGTTCCAGATCTCTTGACAATGGAAACGCTTTCTCAAACTCTGCCCCTTTGACAATCAGCCGGTGGGAACGTTCTCTGCGTTCCACCACCTTTTTCCTCTGCTCCAGAAGGTTTTTGTTGTGGATCGCAACTTCCAGTTCCTGTCTGCTCTTTTCCATATTTGCCTTTAATTCTTCCAGCGACATGGATTCGTATTTCGGATTTTTTACTCTGCCCACTCTGTCGTCCTCCTTCTTTTCTGTAAATAAAAAGAACCGGCTTATTCATAAATGCCGATTCCTGGGTATAAAAAAACTGAGGTCGTTGTCCTATGATTAGGAAATGCTGACCTCAGCGTTTTTGAAATATTTGGTTGTCACAACGATATAATAGCGGAAGTTTTTAACACCATCCGGATATACTATCATCTCAAATCTGATATCCGGATTTCTTTAACTCTTCCCTATACAATTCAGCTATATATGCCGGACCATTGCACCACAGCTTTGTGTTCTCATCATACAGTGCTTTTCCTGTCTTTGAACATAGAAAATCTGTCAATATCTCTTTTCTGTCCTTGCCCGTTTCTTCTGCAATCTCATCTGTCACCATAGTGATAAGAAGATCTATTGTATAATTCATTTTTTCCTTTGGAATTGTTACTTCAGCCATATCTTCTCACCTTTCACAAATTTCAGACACTTAATGGCGGCTTCTGTTTTGAAGCAATATTGATCTTTTAGTTTATTGGGCAACAACTGTCTGATGCAGAAATCGTCTGCCTCCTTATCGCCTGCTGTCCCGAAAGCCCCGGCAAGGTAAGCAGTAAGGGTAGCGTTTGTTGCATCATCCGCAATCTTTCCTGCAATGATATCATACCTCGCCATTTCACGTTCAACTTCGATGAACATTTTTTTCTTTCGATGAGCTGCAATGCAATGTAACCAGTCTACATCTGCATTTTCAAAAATATGCGTTTCAAGATTTCCTGAAAGGTTAAATTCAAAAGTTGAAATATATCCAAACTTCTGTCCCTCTTCAATTGTTCCTGTTGCGATTGCTTTGGCTATTGAGGTTCTTAGAAAACTTTCTGCCTGCTCCTTGGATGTGGTTAAATAAAATCCCTGCCCAAAATCTTTTCGCTTTGCACATTTGGCAAGATCTGGCTCTTTTACTTCACAATAGCTTCCATGATAGAGAACAAATCCATCTTTTAACTCAAGCACTGATCTCTATCCCCTTTCCTTGCAAAAATTCAGTAATATCTTCAAGCACAGCTTCATCGCCTTCACAATGAAAAATCCCATAACATTTTTCTATATATCCAAGAACATCAGCTTCTTTAAACAAGTGGATAATCTGTTCAACAGGTAAATGCCACTCTTCTGAAGCAAGCCGGATTAATCTTGTTTGCATGAAAGTAATCTCTGTTTTCTCACTCATTACGAGTCCTCCTTAACTTCTTGGTCAATAAAACTGGAATTTACTCGGTTGATTATTCTTCTTCGTCATCCTTTTGAGATTCATCACTTTCCCTATTTCGATTTTGACCATCGAGAGCAGATCCTATGCCCACACCAATCGCAAAACCGACAAGCATATAGAGTGGAAAATTGTTGGTTGCTACACCAATAGCCGCACCGATAGAAATTCCTATGCTCATAAAAGTCGGTAAATAGTGAGGCTTATCATCTTTTTTATTTCTCATATAGCTATACATTCCTTTCCAAATTATAAGATTTATTGAGTGTCGTTATCAAAATGATTGCAGCAAAATGCCCAATACATAACTAACAATTGCTCCTACTGTAGCACTTCCGATAAACCATAAAACCTTTTGATAAGGACGTTTGCCGTATTCTCTGGCTCTCTGGATTTCATCCAGCCTTTTACCTTCACAAAATGCTACTATTTCCTTGTACGTTTGAACATCATTGCCCTTTTTTATTTGTTCAACCTTTGTTGCAAAATACATAGCCGCTAAAGCAATGACACACCAAAGAATCACTGTCCATTTATTACCAATGTAAAATAACGGAGCTGCTGAAATAACAGCAATAACGAGAAAAACCGTATAGATTGCGCCGTAGTGATTGAACTTTTTGATTTCTTCTTGTTTGATTACTTCTTTCATAGTATCAATATCTCCTTTGATTAGTTTATCAAGTGAGATTTGAAAGACTTCACTCAATAATACCAAGCTGGTTACATCTGGATAGCTTTTGTCATTTTCCCAATTTGAGATTGTTTGTCTTGAAACATAAACACGATTGGCTAACTCCTCTTGAGACAGTTGTGATTCCTGACGATACTTTTTTATTTGCTTTCCGAGTTCCATCTCTTCACCTCCTTGCATACTCATACTAATCAAAAGATCGTATTTTCGCTATCAAAGGACATTGACATCTATATTTTCCGTGTGTCAAAGGTCTTTTACATACCATCAAATTAGAAGTTATCCGTTATGAAATATTTGCAACAAATTCCTCTATCAAGCGATTCACCTGTTCGGGTCTGTCTGTGTTGGAATTATGTCCAGCTCCTTCAATCCATGTCAAAGGAATTTTCGTATTGTGATACCATGCTTTGTTGTACCGTATACACGAACCAGCATGATCTTGTGTGCCGCACATCAATAATGCAGGACACTTAATCTCATACGGCAAATCCTTTTCCATAGCCGTTGCCAAAATACGATAACCATGTCCGGCAATTTGTGCATAGCGTTTCTGCTTGCCGTCATAAGTCAGCATCATTTCACGCATGAGGTTTCTACCATAATCAGTCGTGGCAACACCTTCTGACCCCGATTTCAGGAGACATTTCCACGGATAGTGAGCATATACCGGTTCCATCCGTTTCAGAAGCCAGATTTCAACTGCCGTCACATAGCTTCGTTGCAACGGTGCAGAGTCAATAGAGATGAACCCTGTCATTTTGTCTGGGTAAAGCTGTGCATAAGCCTGTCCCACATATCCACCCATAGACTGCCCGATAATAACAGGCCTTGTGATTCCTTCTTGGTTCAATATATCGTTCAGCCATTTTGCCTTATCGAACAAGTCAAAATCAAACCGAAACGGCCATGAAGAAGCGTGTGCCGGCGCATCCCAGACGATAACATTATATCTGTTCTTAAAATACTGAATTTGCTTATCAAACAATCGATGATCCGCAGTCAATCCTGGCAGAAAAACGAGAGTAATTGTGTCCGGGTTTGATACGCTTGCCCAATAGTGAATCGTTCCGCAACGAGTTTGACAAGTCTTTTCTTTCATCTGGCTTACCTCCACAATCCCGATTTCACGCTTTCTTTCACCCCATATGTTTGTATCTGAGGTATTCACTCACAAACTTCGGGGATAGGCACCTGTGCCGCAAGGGGAAACAGCCCCTTATACGAAATCTCTGATTTCGCTGTATTTCCTATTTTGAGATTTTTCAAAACTGGGAATGGCACCGCAGGTCGCACGATACAGGCAAATGTAATTGCCTGTATAGAAGTGCGCTCTTAGCTTTGCTAAGAGATTTTTGCCGTATCCGGCGTGTTATCTTTTTTCGATTTCTTCTACTTTCTTCTGATAAAGTTTCATCAATTCTGCAACACAGGCAGCTTCGCTTTTATAGGCTTCACTGCCTTTTGTAAATCCGTATGCCTGCATGACAGCCATATCGTTCTGGTGATGTGCTTTTCGCAACTCCAGCGGCATGGTCAGTTCATCATAAAGATCTGCAAGGCTACTGTCTGGATATAATGCTCTTGCATCAAGAATTGCCTGTGCAGTCTGTTCGATTTTTTTCCGTTGCTGAGCGGTCGGCTCAGGCCATGGGAAGTTATTATAAACAATATTAGCAGAATACCTATAATCACTTTTCATTCTGCCACAAACAGCTCGCATCCATGCCATATGAATATTTGACGTTAATATTGCAAATTGATACATCGTTGCCTCTGGTATGATAAAGTTAAGATCTGTTGAGATTGTATTATAATCTAAAAATCCCATTGGTACATATCTTCTTCTCTCAGAACTTACTTTTGGCACAAGAATAAATGATGCAGGATTATTCAATTCCCTGAATAGCGTCGGTGTTTCTGCAAGTTTTCTTCTTCCTGCATCTGGCGAATTTTCTCTGTCCTGTTTACAAGCTTCTACCCGCTTAAGTACAAGCGGCATTTTTCTTAACTCTGCTGGTTTAACATCTACCAGCCATAAGCACCACCGCTCTTTATTGTTGATGAACTCAGTTGAACCAACTAATTTTTTAATATAAGGTTTGGCTTGTGGTTCTTTTCTTATAAATTCTTCATAGTCTTCTTTTTCAATAATCAGATTACCGCCATCTGCTGGTCTGTTTCCCGTCGTCATTTGTGGAACATTCCATAATGGCTTGCTGCGATTGCAGATAAATTCATTAGGTGCGTCCAACAAATACGCATTGACATTATTTACTTCTTTAAATCTTCCATCAACATAGATTCTGCGTTTTGCTTGATTTGGTGCAATGCTGAATCCAACAATCACACAATGTACATGCGCTTTCATATTGGCTTCGCTGTCCCAGATAAATGTCCGGTGTGCAAAATCTATATGGATCCCAAATCGGTCATATAAAGGTTTCCAGACACCTGCCACCTGTTCTCCCTGCGTAATGGAATTAGTTGATACAAATGCTGTCCGTATAGTTGTTCCCTGCATAAACTGCGCAGCTTTAAAATACCAGCCCGCAACATAATCAATTTTCCCTGCAGTCTTATATGGCTTTCCTTTTTCATCCACGTAAACCGATAAAATATCATTTTTCTGTTCTTTGTTCTGTAGTGAATAACCCACAAACGGAGGATTTCCCATAATATACGAAACCTGATATTTTGGTACAACGCTCTCCCAGTCAATCTGTAAAGAATTGCCTTCCACAATAAACGCATTTGTCGTCAACGGCAGGAAATCCAGATTCATGTGAACGATGTCTTCCGTCTCTTTCATCATCTGTGATTCTGCAATCCACAATGCAGTCTTTGCAACTGTGACAGCAAAATCATTGATCTCGATTCCATAAAACTGATCAATAGAGACATGAATTGGTGAGGATTCATCAAATCCAAAAGTAATCTGTCCTCTCTGCAATTCTTTTATGACTTCATTTTCTAATCGGCGGATACTGATATATGTCTCTGTAAGAAAGTTTCCACTTCCAGATGCCGGATCAAGCCATCGGAGATTTGACAACTTTTTCTGGAAGTCTCTCAGCTTTTTATCTTTTGTTCTCTGAACCGTTATCTGCTGAATTTCTTTCAATTCATTTTTCAGTTCATCCAGAAACAGCGGATCAATGACTTTATGAATATTTTCAATGCTGGTGTAGTGCATACCGCCGGAGCGTCTTGTCTCAGGATTCAGTGTACTCTCAAATACCGCACCAAATATAGTCGGACTAATTTCTGACCAGTCAAAATCTGCTGAGGCTTTTTCCAGTAAAAGGTTTCTGATTTCATCTGTAAACTGTGGAATTTCAATATCCTCATTTGCAAACAGCCCACCATTTACATATGGGAACTGTGCCAGAGATTCTTCCATGTATGGATCTCTGTCTTCTGGTTTTGTATCAAGCACCTGGAACAGCTCAATCACGGCTTTTCTCATGTGCCTTGTATCAAATTCTTCCAGATAGTCATGGAACATGCCATGCTGTCCAAAAATACCGGCATCCTCTGCATACAGGCAGAATACGATTCTGACACAAAGGATATTCAGACTTTTCATTGCCCGCTCTGTTGTCGAATCAACATATTGTTTTGCCAGTGCATCATACAAAAGCCCTACAATTTCACCTGCGGCAATGGAAACTTCCATTTCTCTCTGAAGATTTGTGTTTCCCTCGTCCACAAGGAACTGTAACCGATAATATTCTTTTTCCAGATCTTCCAACTGGATAATCTCCGGATCGCCACCCGGCTTTTCCATATCGTAAATATAAAATGACTGGAAATTACTGGTTACGATCCATCTTGGTCTTTTTGAATATGGCAATTCGGAAGAATATCTTTTTGCCTGTTCAAATGGTGTCAGCATAGAGCCGTCGGCCTGCCGGATAGCAGCCGTCAGGCTCTTATTTATACTTTTCTGTTCAATCATGACATGGGTTTTCTCAATATACCCATCAATAAAACTGGTGTGGTCAAGGTGTACCTGATCCTCAAAAGAAATAAACTGTGATATTTCCGTTACACCAAATACCGTTGTCAGAAGCTCCACCCAAAAGATCTGACTGTCGCCTTTTTCATATCCACGGTCTTTCCAGTTTTTTGCAAATGCTTTCGCCGCTGCTCTTTGCTGTGTATCTGTCATTGCAGCAACCTCCTGTTATTCATCATCTGTAAATTCCATCATCTCATCAACAGTACAGTCCAGCTTCTTGCAGATCTTCTCAATCGTCTCCATTGATACATACTGGTTTTTTCCCATCCGGGCAAGAATATTACCACTGATCCCGGTGAGGTACTGCATCTCTATCCGCTTCATATTTTTATCTATGAGCATTTTCCATAATCTGTTATAACTTACGCCCATAAGCTGCCTCCATATTTCTCATTCAAACATATTTTGATTATATCACGTTTTCGTTAGGTTGAATACCTGTAATTTTTGATTTCCTCTTTAAAATGGAAAAGAGAATGCCCGGCAAAGAGCGGCCTCTCCAACCATTTATTCCGGTTTAGTCAAATGGAATCTCACCTTCCGGTGCTTCCATAAATCCGTCCTTATCTGTTTTCTGTGTTTCTGACAAATCTGCACCGGCACCGTTATCCTTGTTCTGAGCAAATTCATGTTCTTCGACGATCACATCTGTGGTGTAAATTGTTTTCCCGTCCTTATCCTTATAATTACCGGTGCTGATACGACCGCCGATCACAATTCTCGTTCCCTTGTGAAGATATTTCTGTGCAAACTCTGCACTCTTTCCAAATGTGACACAGGAGATAAAATCTGCTTCCTGTTCTCCGTCACGTTTATATCTTCTATTTACCGCAAGTGTATATCTTGCTACTGCCATATCATTATCTTTTCCGGCATATTTGGTCTCCGGGTTCTTTGTCAGTCTTCCCATTAAAATCACTTTATTCATAATCGTTATCGTCCTTTCCGCAGCTACGCTGCCATTGCATATTCTTCATCATCTGGTTCATTGTCTGGCATAAACATTGTACATGCTTCCGGTGGATTGGTATCATCCGGCGAAAACATTTTCTGAATCATTTCATATATGATCGGATACCGATATGCAATTTCTTCTCTTGCGAGGAATCTACATACCTTGTAAAGATTCTTTTTCATCTCTGCATCCGTTGCAAGCATAGCAACCAGATGGATTCTCTCCCTTGTACAGTTCAGATTCGGGCATCCAAACCAGTGGATTATCTGCATTTCTTTCATTTTCAGTTCTGTCATAAACTGCTCCTTTCCAGGCATTTCACCCTGTAAACATTGTTATCATTTTCATTCGTCCGGCGGTCTGGCGTGCGTTTTCCTGTCATCTGCAGTCGTCTCAGACTGCCTCTGCCTGCATCAGCAGGTCACTGACCATAAGGCTTTGGTCAGCCGCCCATCATCGGGAGTGTCATTATGATTCCGCTCACTCTCTGAAAAAGAAAGGTCATGGCAGAACTCCTGGTAGACTTTCAGGGTGCACTTATCGGTTGTCAAGGTTCAACGAAGGAACATTCCAAAACGTCCTCTGATTACTAAAGTCAAATGACTTGGCATGATGCAAAAAATTCGTGATATTTTTTTGCATTTTTATCATTTTTTCTTTTACTTTTGTTAGTCCCTTCACTTACTCTGTATTGGGAGAGATAAAAGCGGACATGATTTTGAAAAATTATGAAAAAATTTTGTCCCTCTACCTATAAAGCTTTTGAAAAGATATTTACCAACCCCCTTTTGCAAGTTTTTTTCGCAAAAATGAACTATTCTCTCACTAATTGCAAGTTTCAGAGTATCTTTGGACGGTACTTTCGCAGAAAAATTTATTTTTCTTACTAATCACACGTGGGGACTTGAAGAATGTCAGATGATTTTTTAAAAAATCAAAAAAGAAGCACCGACCGTTACAGTCAGTGCTTGTAAGATGAATATTTAAATTTTACAGTCCTTTTCACACACCAGCCTTTCATAATCCAGAAATCCTCGGATATACATTTCTTTTGCCACAATCCCTTCCATGGCATTTTTCGCTGAAATAATTCTGTCCAATGTCTGCCACATCTCCTGTCCGGCATCTCTGAGGACTGGTTCCAGTATATCTATGTAATGATGAATTTCTGCTTCCAGAGAAATCATCTCCGGATCAGATTCAAGAAATCTTTCCAATTCCCGCTGGTATTCTTCATAATAACTTTCAATCAATTCTCTTCTCATATCTGGAATCCCCCTTATATATAAATCAGTTCCTGCTTGATGATTTCAGCAGCCCGGTTGCGGATATTGTTGCAGTGGCGTACCCATTCCATAGAATTCTGTCTCTTCAGTTCCTCGGTAACTCTCTCCGCACTTCGCATTTGAGCTTCAATCAGCTCAAAGCGTTCCTGTGCCTGTTCATTCAGATCTGCCAGATAGCTGTCCAGTCTGGCGGTCAGAAGAAGATATGTATAAGTTCCAGATTTATGTTCTTTCAGATATTCCTTCCGAAGCATTCCCCAGCAGCCAATCGGTCTGATTTCCTCTGGATAGTATAGATTCGGTAAATAATAGTCTCCAACTTTTGTGTATTCGATTTTCATAATGATTTCCTTTCGCTTTTCATGAAATTGTCATGTTATCTGCGTAGGATGTGCATTTTTCCTTTAAAATCTTTTCACATAGAAGACATTAAGTGTTTGATGCCCTGGCTCTTAGCGCCGGGATTGTCATTTCCATATCCTTCCAGAAGGTTTACGACACCCCACACACCAAGACCTGCGCCGATTGCGACTACAAGAGTTTTTAAAGTTGTAATTGCACTGCTAAAAAATGCCATATATTCATAAACCAAAACTGACTTCTTTCAGGTGTTTACGGGAATGAAAAAACACCGACTAAAAAGCCGGCGCACCTAATGTCAGTTATTCCTTTCCTCATTATTTTTCGTTCATTCCCAAGGTTACTCCGACAGTTCTACATGAATCACTTCCACCTCTTCTTCGGGTTTCGGTGTGTACTGCGGATTTAACTCTTTCTCTACTTTGTACCGGTTCTTCTCGTTTTCATCTGCAAGAAGCCGATAGTTTTTGTGTTTCGTGATATCATATTTATCCGAGAAAAATGGTCTGGCACCACGGATCTGCAGGATACATTTTCCTCCATCCATGACTGCAATCTCATCTTCCGTCATCAGCTGTTTGCCTGTTTTCTGGTAATTCAATCCAAAGGACTTCTGATTACTCCTCGTCTCCGAAGTGTTATACAGGTCAATGGTTTCCTTCCCCAGAAGCTCACTCATTTCCTTTAAGGTAGTTTTCTCTTTTCCACCAAGGAATAGTGTGGTATCACAGTTGCCCAGAATGGTATCTGCACTATCCTTATACATTGCCTTTAACTGACTCTGGGACTGCAAAATAATAGAAGCAGAGATTTCCCTGCTTCGTATGGTTGCAATCAGCTTGTCAAACTGAGGAATCTGTCCGATGTTGGCAAACTCATCAGCGATGACACGCACATGCACCGGAAGTCTTCCACCATATTCATCATCTGCCTTATCGCAAAGCAGATTGAAAAGCTGTGACTGTAACATGGCAATCACAAAGTTAAAGGTTGTATCTGTGTCGGACATAATCAAGAACAAGGCTGTTTTCCTGTCTCCGATCTTATCCAGTTCCATTTCATCGTAAGACATGATCTCACGAAGTTCTGCGATATCAAATGGGGCAAGTCTGGCTCCACAGGATATCAAAATACTTTTCGCTGTCTTTCCAGCCGCCATTTTATATTTTTTATACTGTCTGACCGCAAAGTGCTGCGGATCTCTTTCTTCCAGTTCCTGGAACATCATATCCACCGGATTCTGATAAGTTTCATCCTCTTCACGGGTTTCGCTTTCGTTCAAAAGATCCAGAAGGGTATTCAGATTCTTTTCCTCTTCATCCCCTTCATACCAGATAAAAGCAATCAGTGCTGTGTACAGCAATTTCTCTGCTTTCACCCAAAAATCTTCGGAAGCTTTTTCCCCTTCGCCTTTGGTATTCACAATGATTGTTGTCACCAGCTTCAGGATATCTTTTTCAGACCGTATATAAGCAAATGGATTGTAATGAAGCGATTTGGAAAAATTGATGGTATTCAGAACCTTAATCACATATGGCTCATGAACCACTTTTCCAGATTTATCTTTCATAATATTTCCATTCTTATCTTTCTTAGGTGGTCCCTTTGCTAACATCTTCCCGCACTCTTCGATCAGAGTACCTTTCGGATCTGTAATGACCATGGAACAATTCATCTGCATGACCGACGGCTTTACAAAAAATCGTGTCTTTCCGGAACCACTGCCACCAATGACCACGATATTTTTATTTCTCGCATACTTCGGCTGCTTTGGTCTGCTCTCCATGGTCAGTGCTTCTGTTGCTGTCAACGGAATATTCATCCAGGGATCATCTGACATATAAGGCTTGATATCCTCTGCAGTTCCCCATCTGGCTGAACCATACTCGATTCCTTTCCGAAGTTTCTTTGCATCTGACTGTTTCTGCCAAACTAATAGTTTCAAAACAACTGCGACAGTAACTCCAACCAATAGATCTCTCAGGTCAAGACTCAACAGAATCCCTGTAAAAATCCGATCTGCATGTTCCATCGCATATAACAGTTTGTTCCCTATATCTTCTCCGGGACTGCTCCTGTATAGGCAGGATGCTCGGTCCGCATAAAAAGCGGTCAGAACATAGGGAAGATTCGTAAGAACCAGTTTCTTTTTATCCAGGGCGGACAGCCTGACCCCAGCTTTATTCTTCCACTTCTGCATCAGATTATTGCCGTTTTGTTTCTTCATCGGCTCTGTTCCTGATGTCGGCTCTTTACTTTGTCCTTCGTCTTCTTTGGCATCATTGCCCGGTAAGCTGCAAGACGCTTATGAATGGAAGGTTTATTCGCTTTTTGAATCTGTTTCTGGGAAAACTCACGGAAAGCAGCATTGAGGGCATCCTGATCACGTCCCTTGAAAAATACCAGATAAACCGGCGGCTCTTTGCTCTTGTCTTTTTTCAGAGCATAATTGATCCCATATTTTCTGGCATACCGTTCAAAGGACTTGATATTTTTGTCCGTGATCTCGATATTGACCATCCCGGCATTCTGTTTTGCCAGCTCTTTTACCGTGACCTTTCCCTGTTTCGGCTGATTTTTCTGTGCTTTCTTCTCTACTGATTTCTGCTTCTGATGACGCAGATACGCAACAAGAACCTTTTTCAACAGGTCTGCCGTAATCTTAGTAGCCCGAATACAGAACGTGACCGTTTTCTGAGTTACCTCTTCCTGCATGACTTTTCCCTCCTTTCAGCGATTCAACTGCTGTCCAAATCTGTAATCATGGCAATCACCCCCTTTAATGAAAAAAGACAGATTAACCGGTAATCAGGTTCTGCACCTGTACGAGTTTTTCTGTCCCTTCTTCTTTTCTCTTATCTTCTCCACCACAATAGATGGGAACACACATTTCAAGTATTCTACTGTAAATACGCTGATGGGCAGTATCCAAATCTGTGGACTTCATTTCATTCAGTCCCAGATTCGTTGTTATGATCAGCGGAAGCATTTTACAATAGCGGCTGTCTATCACATTATAGACCTGCTCCAAAGCAAACTCGGAATTTCGTTCTATTCCCAAGTCATCAATAATCAGCAGCGGATAATCCACAAGATTTTGTATAATCTGGTTCTTATCTGCCTGATAGCTGGTCATTTCATTTAAAATCCTGGAAAAGTTTGTCATCATGACTCGTTCTCCCTGTTCCAAAAGTGCATTTGCAATACAGCCTGCAAAAAAGCTCTTCCCGGTTCCAACCGGTCCCATCAAAAGCAATCCTACATTTTTTCTCTTCATATCTGTCCAGTTTTCTACATACTGCCTGGCGATTAGTATCTTCTGGTTGCTTCTATTGTCATTTTCAAATTTCCATTCCCAGAATCTTCTTTCCCGAAGTCCGACGGATTTTCTCTGATAAAGCTGCCGCTGTTCTTCTTCCCGCTGCATCTTCTCATCCAGTTCCTGCCTGGCTTTTACCTCGCATTCGCACAAACAGGACACTACATGCTCAAAACCTATCAGACTGACTTTCATCTGTTTTCTTTTTCCACAGGTGCCACAATGAAGACATCCCTCTTCGTCCAGATAATCTGCTGTTACTTTGTTTTCCATCACAGGCTTTCTCCTTCCTGAAATTCATATTTATCCATTCCTATCCTGGTTCCATCCCTTTCTGCCCAAAGACAGATTGTTGCAAAATGGTTTTGATACTCTTTTCCACTGGATTTCATATAAACAGAAAGATGATCAATCCGTTTCTGGTAATCCCATGGAAATAGCGTCGTCAACTCCTGTAGTTCAGCTTCCGACAGAACAACATTTTTAAATCTACCATATTGACTGAATTTTTCTTCCAAAGCGGGTGTATTGCCCTTACTCTTATCAGTATGATTCTTTTCAGTCTTATTTATCTTAGTATTACTTCCATCCAGATTCTTGCAGTCCGGACTTCTATTTTTTTGCGTTCCGGACTTCCAGTTTCTTGCAATCCGGATTTCCAATTCTTTGCAGTCTGGATTTCCAGTTTCTGGCATTCCAGAAACAAAGTATCTTACTGGCTTTCCTCTACTCCGTTTTACAAAATTTTTCACATATATGACAGAGGGACGATTATTCCCCTGCCGATACCGCTCGATCAATCCAATCCCATGCACACTATCCAGCTCATATAGAAGCTTTGTCACTGTCGTATGCGACATTCGCAACAGCTCCTGCAATTCTGCGATCGTGTAAATGATATAGACATAACCCTCACTGTCAATCCAGCCATTTTTCTTGGACAGGCTGATTCGATCAAGCAGAATTCCATAAAGGAGCTTTGCGTCTGTGGACAGGCTTGCAAACTCTTTTTCTGTGAACAGAGCTTTTGGTATCCGAAAAAAAGAAAACTGGTCAGATTCTTCTGCTCTGAAATATTCAAAATCTGCCATAATATTTTCCTACTCTTCTACATCAAAATCACAATTTGCTGCACTGCCTGTACCATGGCACATCTCATCAAATACAAAATTGAATGATTGAATCATTTCGTCCAAATAATAATTTCTGGCCTTCTTGTTACAAGCATACATATCACCAATAAAGCCTTCATCATTCCCCATCGCATGAACAAGGGTTTCCAGGACCTTCATAAACTTCTTTTTTGAACAGCTTTCATACTGTCTGTTCACATATTTCTGGATATCTAACACACGAGCAGGATTATTTTCATTTTCCTCCAGAATTCCAAATGCAAGATCCATACCAAACTCATATCCATCAGCCTTAATTTGATCAATATCCATCTCTCCAAGCTCATCCTGGTATCCTCGCTTTTCCATTGCAGTTAAAGACGTTTCATATTGATCAATATATCCCATATCCGCAATAGTTTCAAAAATATCTCTGGATGCTTTCACCATCTTATCCATAATAATTTCTCTTTCAGCCAGCGGCATATTTGCCATGATAGTATCTAATGTCATCATTGATTCTTCCTCCATCTCATTTTCATAAATACCATTGATATAAAAGTGGTTCGCCTTTCCATTGTTTGGAATGATACGCACCAGTTTACCAACCTGAACCAGTTCCTGTACTGCCTGATCTACTCCATACCGAGTCGTATTCAGGTCTTTCTTTATTTCACTTTTGGGATAGATAACAAACAGATTCCCGTTATGATCTACCCAGCCATTTTGCACCGCAAATTTCAAACGATCCAGAAATAAGCTGTATAGAATCTTTGCTGTATTTGACAGATTTTTGTATTTTTCCATCTGAAACAGCACCTTTGGCACCTGCAGACAATCTACCGGCATATACTCCATCTTACTCATTGATTGTTTCCTCCTTCTGTTTGTACAGCACTTCGGCTGAATTAATATTGATTTCCAGCATCCCTACAAACACCTGATAGTACAGCAGGCATATCTGTTCATCCTCTCTTGCCAGATACAATCCTTCCAGTTCATTGGACGGATGTTTCATTCCGTATACTGCCTGACAGATATCATGGATTTTCTCACATTCCACACTTCTAAGATGCATCTCCAAGGTGTGATTAAATCTCTGCCAGTCCTCCAGTTTCTGATTTACTGCCATCATGCACTGGAACAGTTCCGCTGCTTCACATGCTGCTGACAGCACTACATTTTTGTTGTTGATACTTCCATCGGCATTTTTCATATGCCCTACCATATACGCCTGATCTACTGAAACCATCTTTTATCCTCCTCTATCTAAACGGCATTTCTTCTTCCATACCCTCTGGGATCTCTAAGAACCCTTCCGCATCTTCTGGAAACGGTGGTCTGTCAACCATTTTTGCACCTGCGAATTCAATCCGGTTTGCATACACTTCGGTGGTATAGATCTTTTTCCCAGTATCCTTATCTTCATAATTACCTGTGACAATCTCGCCTTCCACCATGACCTTCGTTCCCTGCATCAGATAATCTCTGGCAAATTCTGCTTTCTTTGCAAAAGCCTTTACCGGAATGAAACTGACTTCATCGGAATAATTTCTTCTGACTGCCAGAACAAACTTGGCAATCTTATGAAGTCCTTTTTCATTCTCCACTTCGTTGTATCCGGGATTTCTTACTAATCGCCCGGAAATAACTGTTGTATTCATTGGCTTACCCCTCCTATGCTTTCATTGATTTGTAACAGATACCGATACATGGTCCACATTTTCCATAGGCACATCCGTAACATTCATCTTTTTCCAACTCTTCTTGCTTCATTTCATCGGCAAACATTCCTAACAGTGTTGTGTAAATCTTTTTCATTGCCAGGAATTTTTCTTCTGCTTTTTCCATCTTCTCTTTGTAAAATGGGATCAGTTCACGAAGAACTGGATGGAAACGTTCATTTTCATCATCCCAGGCACAGGTTTTCATCATACAGCGTGGCTGTTTCTCATAATTGCCCAGATAATATGGACAGAACGTACAGCCTCTTTCTTTAACAATTGCCACCGGAATCACTGGCATCTGACTTTTGATTTCCTTTGTTACATGCTTACTTTCAATTCGCTCTCTCATCTTAAAAATCCTCCAAGAATATATATATTTGCAAAAGGGAATTCCCCTGAATTGCCTGTTTTTAAGCACAAAAAAAGAGGCAGACTTACGATTTTTATTTTCGCAAGCCTGCCTCTTATCAATCTAATATTCTATTTTCCAATGACATACCGTATAAACACGTATATCGCTCTGATCACATACACTGGAATCATGATGCTTCCAATCAATGCTCCAATAATGACACTTAATGCAGCCATCCCAAGTGTTGCTGTGGTATCCATTCCTCTCGGAATTAGAATCAACCGCATTTTATGTATTCCAAATGGAAGTCCGGCAATAAATACCCACCAGAACCAATCCGTCTGCCCACTGACCTTCATAATTGTTTTTGTCATCCAAAACCAGAATACCATAAATGCCAGTGGCAGAATTGATTTTTTAATTACATCTCCAATCGTCATTTCTTTCGTCCTCTTATCTAATCTGTTTATCTTCTGTACTTTAGAAAGATATGCCTGATATCTTTGCATCTGTCTATCATTATATCTTATTTGCTTTTCATATTCCACTTTATCATCCCCTTTGCTCTGTTTGTGCTTTCCACGAATCTAATAACTGGAAAATTATTTTTTCGATTTGCTCTTTCTTGTAATCTGGTGGAAAATATTTTTGCAGTTGCTTTTCTGAAAAACTGATTTTCTGATAATTCACTTTTGCTTCTCCTCTAAGAATTTTCTCTATATCTTCTCCAGTCAATTCTTTTTGCTGGCTAAGTTCTTTCAGTTTTTTTGCCTGAGATCCATTTGGCATTTTCTTTGTTGTTCCTATAAACGCCAGTAACAATGACTGCTCATTACTTTTCAAATAAGATAAATCAACTGCAACAGTAAATGGCAATTCATTTTTATCTACAAACTCCAGCAAGTAATTCGACAAGTAGGTCAAGCGTATATATCGTTTGATCGTACTCATTGTCTCTCCGACTTCTGTGCCAACCATCTCAGCTGCCCATCTTTTTTTCAACTTTGGTTCAACTTGGACCAAAGTTAAATCAGTCCGTCTACCCTGACGTTTCAATGCTTCATACTTCATGCGGTATGCAAATGCCTTCTCACTATATAGCAGATTTTCTCTTTGAATGTTGGAATCGACCATAACCACAGTTGCTTCATCATCAGACATATCTCTGATAATGACCGGCATTGTTTTCAGTCCTAATTCCCTGCAAGCATATTTTCTTCTGTGTCCCACAACTAATTCATAATCCTTTTCCCCTGAATTTGAAGGTCTTGCAATTCCTGGCACAAGAACTCCATATTCTGAAATACTTTCAATCATTTCCTCCATTTTATCATCCCTAAACACTTTAAACGGATGATTCTTGAATGTATCCAACTCGTCCAGCGGAATTTCTCGCACACACTCCTGCTCCTCTGACAATCCGAATAATGCATCTACCCCTTTGAATTTTATCTTTGAAGCACTACTTTCTTTCACTGCCATCACCAATCACCTCCTCTACCAGTTTTTTATAAGCTTCGGCAACACGACCTTTCGGATCGTGTTTATAAATACTTACTCCCTCAGCACTCGTCTCTGCTGCCCTTATCGAAAACGGGATTGCAGTCTTGAAAATATTGATATATTCGCCATAATTATCATGAAGCAACTCTATAATCTCTTTTGAAAAATTCGTTCTTCGATCTACCATGGTAAGTAAGATTCCGTCAATCTGAAGCTTTCGATTTATCTGCTTTCTAACTTTATATATGGTCTGCATCAACTGTTCCAATCCTTTAACAGGAAGATAATGTGCCATAACCGGAATGATAACCGAATCAGCTGCTGCAAGAGCATTTACAGTAAGCATTCCTAGCGATGGCATATTATCAATCAGGATATAATCATATTCTGGCGAAATTGTCTTGATAAACTGTTTTAACACATATTCTCTGCTCATAACATTTACCAGACTAACTTCTACCCCAGACAGTTCAATATTTGCCGGAAGAATGTCCATTCCCTCTTCATGGTGAAGAATTCCATATCCTTCTGGTAATTCAAGACCATTCATTTCACAATGAAGAATTGTCGCTACTGTTATTTCTAATTCATCTGGATTCTGATATCCAAGACTTTCTGTTAAACTTCCCTGTGGATCAAAATCTATTGCCAGAACTTTATATCCTTTTTTTACCAATCCGATTCCTAAATTCACACAGGAAGTTGACTTTGCGACACCACCTTTTTGATTGACTATTGCTATAACTTTTGCCATCTCTATTTCCTCCCGATTCGTAATGTATGTTTTGAAACTGCTTTTTCTGCCTTTTTCTGATTTTCAGCCTGCAATGTTAAATCATGCGTCTTTATCAGCAATGCCTCAAATCTTTCTTTTTCTTCCTGCTGTTCGTGTGCTGTCAAATCCGTTTCCAAATTCGTTTTTTGTGAAACGCTCAACTTATTTCTAATATTATATGTGTCATATCTTCTTCTAATGCAATTCGCTTCTACACCGGACAGTGTAACCAACTCTGACCAGGAAGACACTTTACATCTTCTTGCAATCGTTCCCCATGATGGTGTTTCTGGATTTCTACAAGCATCATATATTTTTGACGTTGCCGGTTGTATCCGTTCAAATTCGTTTTTAAATATTTCCAAAAAATCATATTGATCATCCACACACCTTGTTCCATGACGTCCAATCCTTACGTATTCCATCTCACCATAATAATCATTTAGAAATTCTCTGGCTGTTTTTCCAAAAAGCTTTTCAAAGACCATATGGCTTGGTAGCTCTTTATGGCTGTCACACTCTTTTATTCTCGGTGGTATACCATTATGAGATTCTGTCCATTCATCTAATGCTTCATATACACTGGCTGCATCCCATCTATCCAATGGCGTGGAAGAATATTTTTTTAGTGCCTGTATCACTTCCACAACTTCCTCCGTCTGTGGCAGACATTGCAGTAATTCGATTGCCTTAGGTATGGCTTTTCTTCTTGTCATAATTCTTGCCATAAAAAAACCTCCTTTGAATGGTCATCATCTCATTCAAGAAGGTTCCTATCAGAAACAATTCCGAATTATTTTCAATATCTTATCTATACTGTTATTTCAACATAAGATATCGAAATGTACATCTGACAGCACTGTTTTTTTATCCAATGCCTTTATCAGAAATCCCTTATTTTAAGGCTTTTCCGGTCATTTCCTTTATCGTACTCTATTGGTACCGCGTAGGTCGAAAAACGAACGTCGTATGTCAGATCAAACTTGTCAATCGCCTTTAACAGACCGATACTCCCGATCTGGAACAGGTCCTCTGCCTCGGTTCCCCGTCCACTGTATCTTCGAACAATGCACCAGACAAGCCCGACGTTTTCTTCTACAAGAAGTGCTCTTGCATCCGCGTCACCCTGATGTGCCTTTTCAATCAGCTCTGCGGTATGATCCATCCGTCACGTCCTTTGCCGATGATTTTCTTCATACGGACGGTTGTCCCGCATCCGGGACTTGATTCCACCGCCAGCTCATCCATAAAGGCCTCCATAAAGGCAAATCCCATCCCGGAACGGTCCAGTTCCGGCCGTGTCGTAAACATCGGCTGCATTGCTTCTTCAATATTTTCAATTCCTTTTCCTTCGTCCCGTACTTCGATTTCCAGCGCATGTCCTGCTGTCACACATCGGATGTAGATTTTATGTATTTCCTGATTGTAGCCATGAATCACCGCATTGGTGACCGCCTCGGAGACAGCGGTCTTGACATCCGCCACTTCCTCCAGTGTTGGATTGAGCTGTGTCATGAACGATGCCACTGCCACCCTGGCAAATCCTTCGTTTTCCGAGCAGCTGTCAAATATAATCTCCATTTCATTCGTATCCTGTTTCATTGTCTTTCCTCCTCGTAAATTCGAATAATCTTTGCAGCTCCTGACATTTTCAGGATCTTTTTCATCCGGTCATTCAGATTCGCCGCCCAGACTTCTCCTCCGGTCAGGCTCAGTTTTCTGTATCTTCCCATCATCACCCCGATTCCGGAGCTGTCCATAAAGCTTGTCTCCCCAAAATCAAAAATCACATATTTCACATGATTTCTTTCAATCTGCCGGTCTGCCTCCCTGCGGATTTCTTCCGTCTGATGATGGTCCAGCTCCTTTGGCAGAAAGATTGTCAGACAGTTTTCTTCTATCTGATATTTCATGCGGTCTCTCCCCTTTCCGTTGTTTCCTTTCCGGTTTTTCACGACACCGCCTTCCCGGGGTGTCCGCCGGAACAAAAAGAGGATGATGCACACTGTGCACCATCCTCTTTTGTAGTATCGGATCTTTTATCCGGCTGTTATTCTCCTGTATTTCCCGAACCGGCTGCATTCAGGCTCTCAAGAGCCGACTGCGCCTCCTCCGCCAGAGATGTACCGGAGAACTGCTCCGTTACTTTCTGATAATAGTTCTTTGCATTTTCCGTGTCGCCTGTCTCCTCATAAGCCTGAGCAAGAAGATACATGGCGTTTCCATCGTCATAAGTCTCGTCCATCCTGACAACTTTCGACAGATTCTCGATTGCCGCCTCGTAGTTTTCCACATCCGAGTTGGCCACTCCCCGGTTGTACTGTCTCCGGCAGGCTGACGGGTAAATGCTCTCTGTCAGTTCTGTAAACTGTTCTTTTCCCAGATCTCCAAGACAATCCTGATTGATGGCCAGAAGCTCATCCGCCAGGTTTTCATTCGACTCCGAGCCGTTGCGGTATTTGGTCTGAATATCCATCAAAGACTCGTAGCTGCTCTTTGTGGACTCCGCGGTCTCTTTTGCCGTCTGTGCCTCATCACTCTGGGTCCGGTAGCTTTCCAGCTCCTTTTCCAGGGCGCTGATCTCAGACTCCTGGGAAGCGATCTGGTCGCTTGCCTCCACAATGCTTTCATTCATCTGTCTTGCCTGGGACTCATTGACCGCCGGCATAATCAGGAACCACATCACTGCCGCTCCGACCACAAGGCCGATGACAATATTGGCAATCGTAAACGCCATTCCTTTTTCCCGTTCTTTTGTTTCCACCGGCTGGATGATTGTTTCATTGCCGAGTTTATAGCTTACGGTCTGCTGTTCCTTCACATCCTTCTGTCCGGACGTACGTTTTCTGTGCATCCGGTTCAGCTCGTAAATATAGTTCAGCGTGATCGGATCTGTCGTATCCAGCTTCTGTGCCTTTCTGAGCACCTGTCTCGCCTTAGCATACTGCTCCGTGTGCAGATACAACAGTGCCAGAAGCTGATATGCTTTCAGAAAATCAGGGTGTTCGGTTACGATCTTTTTCAGCTGGATGACAGCCAGATCTTCCCCTCCCTGTCTGCAGTACTGCAGGCACTGGTTGTACTTCTTCGCAGTCTGATCGACTGCTTCCAGATCCCCCCTGGAAGATTTGAATTCATCGATATAGTCGGATGCGATATTGTCAGCAGGAACCAGCTTCAGGCTCACTGTCCAGACAACAAGCGCACGCGTCACATCTCCTCTGCCATAATAGACAAGTCCCAGAAGATTCCTTGCATCCTTATTATATTTATCAAATTGAATACTTTTTTTCAGTGAGTTTTCTGCTCCTGTCAGGTCCCGTATTTTCGCTTTTCTCAATCCATCATTATACCAGTACAGGGACCGGTACCTCAGTTCTCCTCTGATATCCATTTATATCTCCCCGTTCTGTTATCTCGTTGTTTCCAAGATATCTTTTAAAAGATCCGACAGATCCGTCAGATCCTCACTCAAGGCCTCTTCTTCGATCTCATCTACTTCCAGGCTTGGCTGAAATTTCTTCAGTTCTTCTTCAAAATTTAACATCTGGCTGCCTCCCTTAGTAATGTTTCCATTTCTCCTACAAGGTACAGGGAACCAAAACAGTATACTTGATCCTGTTCCCGTTTGCAGGCAGTGACATAGCTGCACGCCTCTTTTACCGTATCTTTGACTACCACGCGGCTGTCCGTCCATTGAGCAAAATCCTTCTGAAGCTCTCCGGGATTTACTCCCCGCTCATCCGGAATCTTTGTTACAACAATCAAATCTGCCGGAATTTCACGGCAGACAAAACGGATCATTTCATGATAGTCCTTTTCCTTCACCGCGGAAAACAATACGATCAGCTTTCCATCCGGACTGCGAAATTTCTCCTGCATCCGGATACTTTTCGCAAGCGCTCTGACAGCCGGCATATTGTGTGCACCGTCCAGTACGATCCCCGGAAGCGCTTCCTCCATCCTTCCCTTCCAGGACGTCGTCTCCAGAATCTTCCTCCACGATGCCGTCGGCTCTTTGACCAGACGCTTCATTGCCTCCAGCGCGAGCACTGCATTCATCGGCTGATACGATGCTGTCGTCGGCAGTTTCCACATTGCAGTATCATCATACCGATTTGACGTTGAAAATTCAAGATCCTTTCCCGTAATTTTCATGATTTTGAACGCATTTTCCGAGATTTCTCTACATTCCGCGCCGGCATTTTCCGCCGTTTTTTTCAGGACACCAAGTGCCTTTTCATCTGTCGCGTCGCAGATCAGCGGCACACCCGGTTTGATGATTCCCGCTTTTTCCGCAGCAATCTTTTCGATCGTATCTCCCAGAATCTCCGTATGATCCATTCCGATGGACGTGATCACGGTCAGGTCCGGATGTTCAATGCTGTTTGTCGCATCCAGTCTTCCTCCGAGACCTGTCTCCAGAATGATATATTCCGCCTCTTCTTCGTCAAAGAATTTCATCGCCATTCCGAATAAAAACTCAAAATAAGTCGGGTGGCCAAGTCCTTCTTTTTCCATCTCTCCGGCGGCTTTTCGAACTTCCTCAAATATCCGGACAAATTGTTCTTCGGATATCATTTCTTCGCCGATACGGATCCGCTCCCGGATCGTAACAAGATGAGGGGAAGTAAACAGTCCCGTCTTCTTCCCCTCTCCGGTCAGAAGCGCCTGCAGATATCTGCACACGCTTCCTTTCCCGTTGGTCCCTGCCACATGGATGATCTTTTTCTCGCGCTGGGGCATACCCAGATACGATAAAAATACTCTCGTATGGTCCAGGGAATGTTTTTTTGCAAACATCTGAAGCCTGTCAATATAGTTTACCGCTTCTTCATAATTCATCATATTATTCCTCATCGCTTGTGCCTTCAAACGCTTCCACCCAGTTCTTTGCCGGCTCATCCTGCTCCTCTTCCGGAGCCAGGGTGAGCGTTCCGTTCTGGTAGACATATTTCTGAGAGGTGGCAAATACCGTACTGCTGGATCCCATCTGGATCACAGTGATGATATCTCCGTCCTCCAAAGCACAGTCATTTAACACCACATGAGTGTTATTGAGGAACTTGCTTTCCTGCTGTTCCCCATTGACAAAGATCTTACTGTTCCGCGTCATATTTTCTCCGTACAGACTGTAGGAATTTTCCTCTCCAGGCTGCGGCACAATATTATTCAGCGTCACATCCTTGACGCCCATTCTCATATGTCCTTCCGTGATCGGCGGGTTGCCGTCGTACACGTACTGCTCTCCGTAGAGAATGTCATACTGCAGAAGTTCCAGATCTTTCAGATAATCTTCTGTCTGCCTTCTCTGCTGATGATAGTTGAACACCGTTCCCGAATGGATTCCCAGACGTTCAAACACATCTGCCATAATCTGGTAGGACGGTATGTTTCTGTCCTCTTTCTCAAGTCCGATGTTGTCCCAGATCACGTAATTGGTATTGTAGAGATACCGGCTCTTCAGATCTTTCGCCTCCAGTCCCATGGTCGGAAGGTGGTCTCCGTAAAACACGATGACGCTTGGCTCATCTCTTTTTTCCACCTCTTCCACAAGGTGCCGGGCGAACTGATCCATTTCATAGATCTGGTTTACATAATATTCCCATGCATTCTGCTTTCCTTCATCTTCCATTCCGGAAACGGTAATCTCCGGATTCTCAATGACTTTCTCTGTCGGATAATCACCATGCCCCTGCACACTGATAGTAAAGACAAAATCCTGCTGTTCATCATAATCCAGTGCGTCCATGATGTGTTCCACAAGAATATCATCCTTTGACCAGTTATTCGGTGTAGTCTGAAGGATATTCATAAATTCCTTGCTCGTAAACGTATCAAATCCGGTATTATTGTACACCCGCGCACGGCTGTAGAAATTTCCGCCGTTATTGTGTATTCCGTGAGTTCCGTATCCGAGGGCAGAAAGCGCTGTTGCCGCACTTTCGCAGACTTCCGTCTTTAATTTTGTCTTAAATGGATACTCGCCCGGTCCGAAATACCGCATGTTCATTCCGGTCAATACCTCAAACTCTGTATTTGCAGTTCCCGCACCGACAGACGGTACCTTGAAGTATCCGGTCGAATACTCATTAAACAATGACCTCAGGAACGGAATCGGGTCCTTGGAGAGCTGGTAGAATTCCACCTCCGTCGGATCAAAGAAGGATTCCAGCTGCACAAAAATAATATTTGGCATCTCGCCTTCTTTCAGACTTGTTTCACTCTTTGTCAAAGTTCCGTCCTTGTTAATCTCATCGATCGTCTCTTCACTGTATCCGTTCGGTTTATCAATTCCCGTGTTGAACAGACTGGCAGAAAAGCAGTACGGAAGTCCATAATCTTCATATGCAAAAGCAATATTTCCAAAATAAGTCGATACCACACGATGGTCAACCGCAAGATTTGTCAAAACCACATATGCTCCGCAGCAGATCCCGACACCGGCCAGCGCGAGCCACCTGTGCATCTTCCCCTGATACTGTCCGCCCCGGCGCCACATGGCAATCACCCATATGATCACCGCAACAACACCGACTGCCATAATGATCAGCTCATAGACAGCAAAATAATTGGTAAACAGGGACAGTCCTTCGGTCAGTGCCTTCAGGTCCTGTGCATTAAACGGCGTGACCCTCTTTAAAAGCATCGCTCCGTTTACAACTCCAAGCATCAGCCAGAATACACTGATCAAAATCCGAACAAACACCCTCCGCCGGAACAGATAGACAATTGAAAATGTTACAAAAATCATAAACGCATTGTAAAGAAATACAAGCGGCGTTTCTACCATATAATTCCATGCCGCGAAAACAGAATGGCGTGAAATACTTTCAATGATCAGGTTGATGACCATTGCCCAAACCGCGTGAAGCGGAAGGGAAAAAATATTCATCCACTTGTACACCGGCGCCATCTTTCTGGAAAAAGCGCTGTTTTTGCGTTCTTCCAGAATCCGCTGCCGGCGTTCTTTTCTTTTTTTCAAATTGTTCTTAATATCCTCTCTGCTCAGGTGACGCAGTCTCTCTATTTTTCCTTTGATATCCGGTTTCTTAAAATGGATTTTCTTCATGATTTCCCCTTGTCTGCTATTTCATGATCGATGCAAGACGTTCCTGAACCTGTTCCATCATCTGTGTATATTTTTCCAGCTTGGCCCGCTCTTCATTGACCTTTGCCTCCGGCGCCTTACTCATGAATTTCTCATTGTTCAGCATGCCGTTTACACGGGCAAGTTCTTTTTTCAGCTTTTCTTCTTCTTTTAAGAGACGTTCCTTCTCCTGTTCAAAATCAATCAGATCCTCAAGCGGCATATACACTGCTCCATCCGGAACTACAATAGAAACCGCATCCTCAGAGATTCCCTCTTTCGTTCCCTGAATGATGAGATCGCTTGCATTCATCAATGGTTTCACTGATTCTTTTAATGTTTCAAACCCCTCACAAAGTGTCTCATTCTCACAAACAATAAATACTTTTGCCTTCCGGCTGTTTGGCACGTTCATCTCAGCACGTGCATTTCTTACACCCCTTACAATATCCTTGACATGATCAACGATATTTTCTTCCTCCGGGAAGTTCAGTGCTTCATCGTATTCCGGCCAGTCAGACATCATCAGAGATTCTTCTGACGGAACAAGGGCACTGTAGATTTCTTCTGTCACAAACGGCATGTACGGATGCAGAAGTTTAAGTGCGTCCGCAAGAACCGTTTTCAAGGTCCAAAGCGCTGCATTGGCTGCCTTATAATTTTCATCGGAATGGTAAATACGGTATTTTGCCATCTCGATGTACCAGTCACAGAATTCATCCCAGATAAAGTCGTATACTTTCTGTACTGCAATTCCCAGTTCAAATTTATCCATGTTTTCCGTCACATCTTTGATCAGACGGTTTGCTCTGGAAAGGATCCACCTGTCAGCTGCTGTCAGATCCTGGGCATCCGGACGGCTGATCACTTTATCTTCCATATTCATCAGGATAAACCTGGAAGCGTTCCATACTTTGTTTGCAAAGTTACGGTTTGCTTCTACTTTTTCTTTATAGAAACGCATATCGTTTCCAGGTGCGTTTCCTGTAACCACCGTAAGACGGAGTGCATCGGCGCCGTACTCGTCGATAATCTCCAGCGGGTCGATTCCGTTTCCAAGAGACTTACTCATCTTTCTTCCCTGGTCATCCCGGATCAGGCCGTGGAAGAATACCGTGTGGAACGGACATTTTCCGGTCTGCTCAAATCCTGAGAATACCATACGGATTACCCAGAAGAAGATGATGTCATATCCGGTTACAAGGACGTCGGTCGGATAGAAGTAATCCAGTTCCTCTGTCTGATCCGGCCATCCAAGTGTAGAGAACGGCCACAGCGCGGAGGAGAACCAGGTATCCAGTGTATCCTCATCCTGTGTAAAGTGCGTGCATCCGCATTTCGGACATACGGACGGAGCTCCGCCTCTTTGTACAATCATTTCGCCGCATTCGTCGCAGTAGTATGCCGGAATCCGGTGTCCCCACCAGATCTGTCTGGAAATACACCAGTCACGGATATTGTTCAGCCACTGCAGGTATATTTTGTTCATACGCTCCGGAATCAGCTTTAATTCTCCTGTTTCCAGCGCTTTGATGGCAGGCTTTGCAAGCTCTTCCATCTTGACAAACCACTGCTGCTTGATTAACGGCTCGACCGTCTGCTTACATCTCTCGTGTACACCTACATTATGTGCATAATCTTCCACTTTTACCAGATATCCCTGATCTTGCAGATCCTGCACGATGGCTTCTCTTGCTTCGTAGCGTCCCATACCTGCGTACTTGCCGCCGTTTTCATTGATCGTCGCATCATCATTCATGATGTTGATCTCTTCCAGACCGTGTCTCTTTCCGATCTCAAAGTCGTTCGGGTCATGTGCCGGAGTCACTTTCATGGCACCGGTTCCGAATTCCTTGTCTACATAGGCATCCGCAATGATCGGGATTTCCTTATTTACAAGCGGCAGAAGCGCTTTCTTTCCAATAATATCGGTATAACGTTCATCTTCCGGATTTACTACAATCGCAGTATCTCCAAGCATCGTCTCCGGACGTGTCGTCGCGATCACAAGGCTTCTGTCCGTGCCTACGATCGGATAACGGATGTGCCAGAAATGTCCTGCCTGTTCCTCATGCTCTACTTCCGCATCGGAAAGGGATGTCTGGCATACCGGACACCAGTTGATGATCCGGGAACCTTTGTAGATATATCCTTTTTCATAAAGGCGTACGAACACTTCCTCTACAGCCCTGCTGCATCCTTCGTCCATCGTGAACCGCTCTCTGTCCCAGTCACAGGATACGCCAAGTTTCTTTAACTGGGATTCAATCGTCCCTGCATACTCCTCTTTCCACTCCCAGACACGATCCAGAAAGCCTTCTCTTCCAAGCTCCCTCTTGTCGATGCCCTCTTCTTTTAACTGATTCGTCACCTTAACTTCGGTGGAGATCGCCGCATGGTCCGTACCCGGAATCCAGAGGGCATTGTATCCCTGCATTCTCTTATAACGGATCAGGATATCCTGAAGCGTATTGTCCAGGGCATGTCCCATGTGCAGCTTTCCTGTGATATTCGGCGGCGGCATCACCGTCGTAAACGGCTTTCTGCTCCTGTCTACTTCTGCGTGAAAATACTTATTCTCACACCATTTTTCATAAAGCTTCGGTTCAATCTCCTTCGGATTGTACGTTTTGTCCAACTGTCTGCTCATCATTACCTCCTCATTTCAAGCGTTCCTGTGAATAACAAAACGCCCTTTACATATGTAAAGGGCGTCAAAACGCGGTACCACCTTTTTTATACACCTGTCCTCTCTGACAGATGTATATCTCTTCGTTCTATAACGGGAACTACTCCGGGATCTCCTACTGTCCTTTCTCTCAATCGGACACATTCAGACATCCGGCTCCAAAGCTACCTTCCACAACTCCTTCTTGTAATCACCTTCCAGCCAGCGGGTAATTCTCTCTGTCAAGGGCAGGTGTGTACTCCTCTTTATCAACACCTTTAAATATGAAACTATGATAATCATAGTCATCAGCCCCCGATTTGTCAAGGAGTTCATGGAATTTTCATGGAATCTTAAGGTTCTAGGCCTCTCCCTTCAGAAACTCTTTCAATTCTTCGACCGAGTCAAAAATCATATCCGCTCCGGCCGCCTCCAGCTCCTTCCGGCTTCCGAATCCGTAGAGGACTCCGGCTGAGGCAAGTCCGAATGTCCTGGCGCCAAGGATGTCATGTTCCCTGTCTCCCACCATGATAACCGATGGATCTCCCGGTTTTTTTCCGCACGTTTCCAGCGCATAGGCAATGACATCTTCTTTTGTCAGCCTGCTCTCATCCATGGTCGCCCCGCAGATGTAAGTGAAGTATGACTCAATCCCGGCATCTCCGGCAATGATTCCGGCATAATGTTCCGGCTTGGAGGTGGCCATGACAATGCGGAGGCCTGCTTCTTTGAGCTCCCGCAGCATGGTTTCCACCCCGTCGTACAGACGGTACTCATACACACCTTTTGTTCCGAAATTTTCCCTGTAATATTCCACCGCTTTTCTTGCCTCTGTTTCACTCAGCCCGGTGTATTTCTGGAACGAAGTGAGAAGCGGAGGCCCGATAAACGGAAGCAGTTCCTTTCGTTCCTTTTCAATTCCAAATTTTTTCAGAGCGTAGACTACTGAATTGATTATTCCCGGCTCCGAATCGATGAGCGTTCCGTCCAGATCCAGAAAGACGGTGTCAAATCCTGGTATTCCCATGTTCTTCCTCCTGTTTTCGTTTCAGTGCATTAAGCATTTCCTTGTCCTGAGCGCTGACCCGTCTCGACTCTCTGCATTTCTGGATCGCCTTGTTGTGGGTCCAGATATCCAGCTTCTTTTCTTTCAGAAGTCCAAGTACTTTTTCCGGGTACTTCACATATGCGGTTGCCACGCCCCAGGCGATCCCCATCCGGACATAATAGTCTTCTGACCTGATATCCGCATACCGGCGCAGTACTTCATCTATATACCGGTCATTCAGGAAATGGTCCATCAGTGCGATTACACCAAACCGGAGCTCAAATTCCCGGCTGCTGTTCAGCCATTTTTCCAGATAGGAAAACCAGAATTCCGGATCCTTTTCCATCCATTTATACGTGGAAGTGCTGCAGTCACAGTCCGCCCAGGACAGAACTCCCGGTACCCAGATATCGAGCATGGCCGCATGTTCTTCTCTGGATGCTTTTCTGTATCCGGAAGCCATCCCAAAGAGCATGTGCTCTTCCTGATAGACGCAGCTCCCATGATCCCGGAGCATTTCATCAAGCCATCCGCCCTCCGGCTCTTTTGCCGCTTCTTTTGCAAGTTCCCGAAGCTTCGGTATCCGGATGCCAAGCGTCGGCATGGACGGTGCATTTAAAATCCGGTCGTTGAATTCCTTATAGGCTTCATCGGACAGCGTCTTCAATCTGTCCCGCATTAGTTCCCGTTTTCCCATACTCTTTTACTTATCCTCTCTGAATCCCGCGAACAGGATATCGTGATTAATCATTCTGTAGAATCGTTTTTTGATTTCCTCATAATCTTTTGCCGGCTGCGCCATCAGCCACATGAGTTTTGTAATCGTAGCCTCCAGTGTCATGTCATAGGCTTCCAGAAGATCAAAATCCTGCTTTACCTTTTTTCCGACCTCGTAGACTGTCATATTGCTTCCTTCACTTACAACCTGTGTCGTCATGACAATCAGTTTTCCTTCTTTTTTCCACTTCTTCATTCCCTCATAGACTTCCGCAGTAATGCTGTCCGGAAGTCCGCCTACGCCAAAGCTCTCGATCACGACACAGTCATACTGTTCCAGAATCTGAGTCAGCACGCCGCTTCGCATGCCCGGAACCAGTTTCAGCACATAAACACTATCTTTCATGTCATGGTAAAACCGTACTTCTCCCTTATGCCGTACCGGCGGGATGTACCGGATCACCTGACCGTCCTGAATCACAGCCGGGTACGGGAAATTAATGCTGGAAAATGCATTGTAGCTTTTCGCCCGCTCCTTTTTCGCCCTTGTTCCGATAATGACTTTGCCGTCAAACACGATGCTGACATCTTCGGAATCGTCATCCGCCGCGTAGATAAAGCTGTCCAGCAGATTGGTCTTTGCATCCGTCACGTCCATATTGATCGGCTTCTGTGCTCCGGTCACGACAATCGGCTTTGGGGAATTCTGAATCATATAGGAAAGCGCCGCCGCTGTGTAGGCAAGGGTGTCGGTTCCATGGCAGATCACAAACCCGTCATAGGCATCGTAGTGCTTCTCCACCGCTTCCACCATCAGCTTCCAGTGCTCCGGTGTTACATTGGTACTGTCGATATTGCACACCTGCAGCGTCTCCACCCCACATACATGTTTCACCTGAGGAATGCAGGCCAGAATGTCATTCGGCGTCAGGCCCGGGGCCAGTCCGTTTTCCGTCTGCTTTGAGGCAATCGTCCCTCCGGTTCCAATCATCAATATTTTCTTCATTTGGTTTTCCTCTCTTTACATAGTTCGTTCCATCAGTGAAAAGCCCCACCGGATGTCCGGATGGGGATTATTCTATGATTTTAGTATAAGGAAATTCCGGCCGGAAATCAACCGGCTTATAGGATTTTGCATCCTTTTATGATAAAATGTAGATATTCGGCCACAAGGCCTGATTGCAATAAAGCTTTTACAAATGGGGGATTACAAATGAGACAAAAGATTGATTTACTGAACGGACCGGTTTTCCCGTCACTGACCAGACTTGCTCTCCCGATTATGGCGACATCTCTTGTCCAGATGGCATACAATCTCACCGATATGATCTGGATCGGAAGAATCAGCAGTGACGCGGTCGCATCTGTCGGGGCTGCCGGCATGTACATGTGGTTTGCGAATGGAATCACTGTACTTGCAAAAATGGGCGGACAGGTCAAGGTCGGACATTCTCTTGGCGCCGGCGAACGGACCGAGGCATGCGGCTATGCCCGGAATGCGATCCAGCTTTCCCTGATTCTCGGACTTGCCTACGGCATCATCTGCCTTCTTTTTCAAAAGCCGCTGATCGGATTTTTCCGGCTGAATTCTCCGGCAGTCATTCAGAATGCAGAAATTTATCTTGCCATCACCTGCGGGCTTGTCGTTTTTTCCTTTTTAAATCAGGTTTTTACAGGAATTCTGACTGCCATGGGCAACAGCCGTACTTCCTTTCTCGCAACCGCTGCCGGTCTTATCATCAACATCGTTCTGGATCCGGTTCTGATCTTCGGCATCGGTCCGTTTCCGAAACTTGATGTGGCAGGTGCTGCAATTGCCACAGTATTTGCCCAGGCTGTGGTCACCGTCGTTTTCCTGCTTTCAGTCCGTAAAGAGCCGGATATTTTTATGAATCTTCACTTTTTTACAAAGCCTCAGCTTTCTGTGCTAAAAGAGCTGATCCGTATCGGACTGCCTTCTTCTGTCCAGAGCATGATTTTCACCGGCATTTCCATGGTAATCGCCCGGATTGTTGCCGGATTCGGAGATTCAGCCGTGGCTGTCCAGAAAGTCGGCTCTCAGATCGAGTCTATTTCCTGGATGACGTCGGATGGATTCGCCGCTGCGGTCAATTCTTTTATCGCCCAGAATTTCGGCGCAGGCAATGCTGCAAGGGCAAAGAAAGGCTACCGTTGCTCCATGGTGGTCGTCCTGCTGTGGGGTGTCTTCTGTACGATCGTCCTGATCGTCTTTCCGGCGCCGATTTTCCGGATTTTCATTCCGGAGGCGAACGTCCTCCCGATGGGAGTGGCTTACCTGCAGATCCTCGGGGTCTCACAGCTGTTCATGTGTATGGAAATCACGACCGCCGGAGCATTTTCCGGGCTTGGGCGGACACTTCCTCCGTCTGTCGTCAGCATCACGCTTACGACAGCAAGAATTCCTCTTGCCCTGCTTTTGATCTCTACGCCGCTCGGACTGAACGGAATCTGGTGGAGTATTACGATTTCCAGTATTTTCAAAGGGCTTGTCCTTACGGCAGCCTTTAAAAAGATGGCATTTCGGCCTGCAGCGCAGTAACATAACATATTCAGGGAAGAAAACAGCAGGTGCGGAAGTGAATGTCCTGCCTGGGCATCATACCACTTCTTCACCTGCTGTTTTTTGATCTATCACATTTTCTGTCAGTTCCCGCCAAAATGGCGGTCCACCAGATGGCAGTACTCTTCATACGCCGGCACTCTGGCAAATCTCTCCCGCAGTGCCTCCTGAATTCCCCTGTAATACCAGCCAATTGTTTTTTTATCCTTCATACGGAAACGGTTCCACAAGTCTTCGCCGACCACCGGATAGTCACGGTCAATATCCCGCATATTGGAAAGCTTGTCCGCAAGCCCGATCATCTGCACCTCAAAAGACGCCGTCCGGATCCGCTCGATGGTCGAACCTTTCCTCTCCATCCATGATTTGGATTTGTCCTCGCTCTCCTGGGCAACCAGCGATGCAACACGCTCCGAAAAATTCTCCGCAAGGACCTCCCGCGTCACCCCCTTGCAGTCCTCGATCGTATCGTGCAGAATCGCCGCGCTGATCACCTCTTCATCGGTTGTCATCGTCGAGACGATATCTCCCACTTCAATCGGATGAATGATATAAGGACGCCTGGTCCCTTTTCGAAACTGTCCTTCGTGTGCCTTTGTCGCAAATTCGATTGCCCGGTCTATCATCATATTTGATTTCCTTTCCAACTGTTTGCATTTACACTTTAAGGTTACCACTTTGAAAAATAAAATCAAGTTTTTTCTTTCATACATGTCACTTCTGACGTATACTGGATGATGTCAACATATATGTAATGTCAACATATATGCAAAAAATGTTCAAAAAGGGGATATCTAAGATGAATCAAAAATCAGGTGTACTGATTACCGGAGCTTCCAGAGGCATCGGACGGGCATGCGCCCTTCTCCTTGCCGGACACGGTTTTCATATTTTCTTAAACAGCGCACATCATATAGAAGCACTGGAGGAAGTCCGCCGGGAAATTCTCTCGATTCCAGGCGGCTCCTGCGAACTCTGCCCGGGGGATGTCGGCAACCCTGACCAGGTCCGTAAAATCTTCGCAACGATTGCCAGTTCCGAACATACAGACGGAGGACTCGACATCCTGATCAACAATGCAGGCATTTCCCACATCGGCCTTCTGAGCGACATGACCGATGAGGAGTGGAGCCGCCTGATCGCCACCAACCTCTCCTCCGCCTTTTACTGCTGCCGGGAAGCCATCCCTCATATGGTGTCCAAAAAATCCGGAAAAATACTCAACGTCTCCTCCATGTGGGGACGAAGCGGCGCATCCTGCGAAGCAGCCTACTCCGCATCCAAAGCCGGCATCCAGGGACTGACCCAGGCCCTCGCCAAAGAACTCGCTCCAAGCAATATCCAGGTCAACGCCATCGCTTTCGGCGTCATTGACACCGACATGAACCGGATGCTCGATGCCGAAGAACGACGCGCCCTCGCAGAGGAGATCCCGGCCGGCTACTTCGCCTCACCCGAAGAAGCAGCCCGGATGATCTGGAACACCCTCAACGCACCCGCCTACATGACCGGACAGATCATCGGGTTCGACGGCGGATTCCTGTAACCCGGACAACGGTGTGTAACACACAAACACTAAAAAAATTCCATTACGCCCAGACGTAACAGAATCTCAACATTTGCAATATTCACCTCATATTTGTCACACTTTTTCCATTGGGGACGTGTTCCGATGCATCGGAACACGTCCCCAAAAATAAAATCTATTGTTTTATGCACCATGTGAATCCGTATTCGGGCAGTGTAATTGTGCCGTTTTCCAGGATTTCGCCTGTGAAGAGTTCGTGGTAGATCCCTTCTTCCGGAAGTGTTAACTGTTTTTTACAATTGTTAAAGTTGAAAAGGCCTGTGAGACTTTTTCCGTTGTGTTTCCGGATGATTCCGAGGACTTCCTGGTCTCCGGTGTCCCAGGTGGTGACTGCTGCTTCCGGTCCGAGGATATCTTCCTGTGCTCTTATTTTTTCCATGTAGGAGAGGGTCTGGAAGATTTGTCCTTCTACGGTGTTCTGGTCATCCCTGTTTTTTGCGAGGTCCCATTTGAAGGTGCCTCTGTGGATGTACCGGGAGTCCGTTTTTTTCTCTTCGTCTTCTTTATAGGTGTAGTCGTTGACCTGCCCGATTTCGTCTCCGCTGTAGATCATCGGGATGCCGGCCTGCATGAACATGTAGGCGTGGAGCATGAGATCTTTGCGGACGGCTTTTTCCATTTTTTCTTTATCCTGTTCAAAACCGGCGCTTTCGATGCCGCACATTGATGCGGTTGTTCCGCAGAATCTGGCGTCTTTTGTCACGGGGTCATCGTTGTAGAGTTCTCCTCTGCTTTCGCTTCCCGGATACTTTCCGGTGAAGTAATCGTTCAGGTACTGTTTGTGTGGAATTTCCTCCATCTGCCATTGTTTCAGTGTGTCGTAGTCCAGGCCCCATCCGATGTCGTCGTGGCACCGGAGATAATTCAGGAAGGTATATTCCTTTGGAAGGCGGTTTACAATGTCAAGCTGCTTTTTCAGCAGTCTGATGTCGTGTACAGCCACGGTGTGCCAGGTGGTTGCCATGGTCGTCACGTTGTAAAGCATATGGCATTCCGGTTTGTCCACGGTTCCGAAGTATGGTACGACTTTTTCCGGTTCCATGACCACTTCTCCAAGCAGTGCCACCGCCGGGCAGACGATTTCTCCGATCATGCGCATCATCCGGACAATGGTATGTACCTGTTTTAAATTCCGGCAGGATGTGCCCATCTCTTTCCAGATATATGGAACCGCGTCAATCCGGATGATGTCCATTCCCTGGTTGGCAAAGAAGAGGAAATTATACATCATTTCGTTAAATACCCTTGGATTTCCGTAATTTAAATCCCACTGATATGGATAGAAGGTCGTCATCACATAGTGTCCGATCTCCGGAATCCAGGTAAAATTCCCCGGCGCCGTCGTCGGGAATACCTGCGGCACGGTCTTTTCAAACTGTTCCGGAATCCAGGCATTGTCGTAGAAGAAATACCGGCTCATATACTCGCCTTCGCCGTTTCTTGCGCGGACAGCCCATTCATGTTCCTCGGATGTATGGTTCATGACGAAATCCATGCACACATCGATTCCCATGTTATGGCATTTGGCGGCAAGTCTTGCCAGATCATCCATGGTTCCCAGATCCGGGCGGACCTTCCGGAAGTCTGCCACCGCATATCCGCCGTCTGATTTTCCTTTTACGGTATCGAGAAACGGCATCAGGTGAATAAAGGAGACATTGCTCTCTTTAATATAATCGAGCTTTTTCTGCACTCCCTTCAGATTACCGGCAAAATTATCGATGTAGAGCATCATGCCAAGCATACCCTTCCTGCGGTACCAGTCCGGATGTGCTTCTCTCTCACGATCCCGCTTTTTCAACGCGGCTTTTCTTTCTGTATAGTATTGATACATCTGGCTGCACAGTTCCGCATACATGTCTTCATTCTGATACAGCTCCATATAAAGCCATTTCAGCTCGTCCTGATGCTTCTCCATGCGTGCCTGAAATTCTTTATCACTTTTCTTTGCTCTTCCCAATGTTCTTAAGCCCCTTTATGTTCTACACGTCTTAAATATCTCTGGTAGGCAAGGTACTCTCCGCTCTCAATCGGCACCGGAAGCCCTGCCTGCATCAATGCAGCCCCGCTGTAGATCCGGTCATGTCCTTCAATCTGATAGAATGCATCCGGAATCAGGCCGCGCATTTTTACATAGTTTACGGTCATATTGCCATGCTGTTTTAACATTACGATACTGATGAGCGCCTCACTTTGATCCTCCGATACGAAAGCCCAGGCGCCAAACTCATCCTTCTGCGGACTGGACAGGCGGTAGTAATCTCCTCTCTGGATAAGCGGAGCATATTGTTTGAATTTCTTCACCTGTTCTTTGACTTCTTTCTTTTCTTCCTCGGTTAACAGTCCCAGATTCAGCTCATATCCAAAAGTTCCTGCCATGGCAACGACACCTCTTGTATTGAGAGAAGTGATCCGTCCGGTCTGATGATTTGGAACCGCGGATACATGAGAACCGACGCAGGATGCCGGATAGATAAAGGATGTTCCGTACTGGATTTCCAGCCGGTCGATCGCATCGGTATTATCACTGCACCAGATCTGCGGCGTGTAATAAAGCATTCCGGCGTCAAACCGTCCGCCACCGCCACTGCACCCCTCAATCAACATATCCGGGTACCGCTCGATCAGACGTTCCAGGAAGTCGTATACCCCGAGCATATAATCATAAAGCACCTTTCCCTGTTCCTTCGTCTCAGAGGAATAAATATCAGAAAGGCTTCGGTTCATATCCCATTTGATATATTCTACATTTCCCTGGTCCAGAACCGCGCAGATCTGGTCAAAGACATGATCCCGGATCTCTTTTCTGGAGAAGTCCAGCACCAGCTGATTTCTTCCCCGCACCGGATTTCTTTTTGGAATCTGAAGTGCCCAGTCCGGATGTGTCCGGTACAGATCGCTGTCTTCGGAAACCATCTCCGGCTCGATCCAGAGTCCGAACTTCAGTCCCAGATCATGAATCCGGTCGATCAGTTCTCCCATGGTACATCCCAGCTTCTTTTCATTGACCACCCAGTCTCCAAGGCTGGTATTATCATCATTTCTCTCGCCAAACCATCCGTCATCCAGAACAAGCATTTCGATTCCAAGTTCTGCCGCGTGTTTTCCAAGTCTCAGGAGGCTTTCCCCGGTAAAATTAAAGTAATCCGCTTCCCAGCTGTTTACAAGAACCGGGCGGACCTGATCTTTCCATCTGCCCCTGCACAGGTTGTTTCTAAAACAACGGTGCAGATTGTGTGACAGGACGGACAGTCCTTCTGCCGAATACGTCATTACCGTCTCCGGAATCACGAAACTATCTCCCGTTCCAAGCGGATAGGAAAACATCTCGGAAGCAAGTCCCATCAGCGCTCTCGTCTGGTTGAACTGGTCTTTCTCTGCCTCCGCCTTGAAGCAGCCGCTGTATACAAAAACCATGGCATAGCAGTCTCCTGCTTCCTCTGTCGTATCTTTTCCCGCCAGAATCATGGCCGGATTGTACTGATGGCTGGATGTTCCTCTCCGGCTTCGTAAAATCTGTTTTCCGTGGCTTACCGGTACTCTCTGGAAATTACGCTCCATGGCATGGCGTCCATAGAAGCTGATCAGATCATAGTCTCCTGAAACGAAATCCAGACAAGCGGAAGCCGCCTTACTGATATGAATCGTATCTTCCCCCTGATTGATGATTCTGACACTTCTCGTAATGATGTCGTATTTCGGAAACACTCCGTACAAAAGCACTGCCTGTACCTTTGTGACAGCATCCTCCATCAGAATTTCCAGCGTCTCCGCCTCGTTCTCAGCCGCATAGACCGCCGGGAGCCCCGGAAGTCCATATTTGCCTTTTGTGATCCGATGGCTTTGATAGCGCAGATCGCAGCTGTAAGTACCATCGCTGTTTTTGATCGTAAGAGCCGGACTCCGGAAATCCCCCGTCCCGCTTGTCGGGAACTCCTGCGGCAGAGCGTCCATGGAGTAGGTTCGATCCTGGTCGGCGTCATACGGATTGGCGGAAAATCCTCTGTCGTAGTAGGTCAGAAGATAGTCCATTCCGCCGTAAATCGTCTTTCCGTAATACAGGTGAAGCAGAAATCCGTATGCGTCTACCTGAAACTGATATGTTGTATGGTCTGTCTGTAATGTAAAAATTCTGTTCTCTTTCTCAAATCCAATACCCATTTTGCTCTCCTTGTACAGTTTATATTTATTTTACTGCACCGTTCACAACACCATTTAAGATCTGTTTCTGGCAGATCACATAGAAAATCACGATCGGGATCAATGCCAGAAGATAGGATGCAAATGCCAGGTTGTAGTTGGTTCCGAACTGAGTCTGGAAGTTCAGCTGTGCCAGCGGCAGTGTATTCTGCCCTGTACCTGCCATGATAACAAGCGGCGTCATCACGTCATTCCATACAGAAAGTGCTGTAATAACAGCTACCGTCGCATGCATCGGCTTCATAATCGGGAAAATGACTTTCCAGTACGTTCTCCATGTACTTGCGCCGTCCACCCGCGCCGCCTCTTCCAACGCAATCGGAATATTAGTGAGATATCCGGAATACAGTAAAACATTCATCGGCATATAGAATACCACATAAAGAATAATAACGCCAACCCAGTTTCCAAGTCCCATCTCAGCCGTCTGCTTTGCAAGCGGCATCATCAGGATCGCAAACGGCACAAACATACCGCTTACAATAAACAGATAAACAAAATTGTAAAACTTACTGTGTGCTTTATTTCTTCCCACCGCGTATCCCATCAGGGAATGGATCACAATGGAAAGTACCACAGTCAGCACGGAAATCAGCAAACTGTTTCTCAGGGAATTCCAGAAGTCCGTTACCTTCATTGCTTCTTTGAAATTGCTGAGACTGAAGCTTTCCGGTAAAGATAAGATACCGGAAATGCTGTTGGTCATCTCGCTTGGCTGTTTGAACGCAATCACGATCGTCATATAAAGAGGGAACGCAATCGTAATCAGTCCAAGGATCAAAAGGATCATTACGGTCCAATTTGTTTTGTGTTCTGCTTTTACTTTCATTATAACTGCTCCTCCTTCCGTGATGAAAAGCTCATCTGCGCTACGGAAATCGCCACGATCACAATAAAGAAGATCACCGCGTTCGCACTCTGGAATCCGAACTGTCCTCCAGCCATACCATTATTGTAGATCAGGTAGGAGATGGACTCGGTACTCTGTGCAGGTCCTCCTTTTGTCAGTGCCATGATCTGGTCGAATACCATGAGGAAGTTTTTTACACAGAGAACCATATTGATTGTAAAAAATGGTATAATCAGAGGGAAAGTCAGGAGTTTAAATTTCTTCCATCCTGTCGCCCCGTCGAGAGATCCCGCCTCATAAACATCTTCCGGCACGGTCTGAAGACCGGAGATATAAATAATCGTATTCATTGCAATAGACTGCCATGCACAGACAACCACTACCCCAATCCATGCTGTCTTTTCATTGGAAAGCATACTTCCACTCAATGCTCCGCTTCCTATCGTCTTTCCGAATTCCGGAAGGATGTATGTAAAGAAATAGTTGAAAATGTAGCCGACTACCAGTGCTCCCAGTACGTTTGGAAGGAAGTAGGCAGCTCTGAAAAAGCTTTTCCCCCGGATTTTACTGTTCAGTCCCAGGGCCAGAATCAGGCTGATCACATTTGTGATGATAGTTGCGCAGACTGCAAGCCGGAAGGTAAACCAGTAAGATCTTCCCACACGGGAATCGGTAAACAGATCCATGTAGTTTCGAAGTCCTACCATATCGTAGTCTCCAAATCCTTTAAAGTTCGTAAAACTGTAGTACACACCTCTGATCAGCGGAACCGTATTAAAGCAGATAAACAGTGCCAGAATCGGTATCGTGATCAGCAGAAAGGTACGGTTTCTATCGTTCATTTTTCTCATTTCTTTGCTCTCCTTTCCCCAGTCTAGTCATTCCCGTTTTCTTCCTCATACTCCTGTACTTCCCGGATGATATCCCGGTTGTATCTCATCCAGTCGCTGTCGAATTTCTTCAGGAACGCATCCACATCTTTATTGATCAGAAAAGTCTGGATCTGGGCATCTACTGCCATCTCGGAAGGATAATAATGATCCTGATAGTCTGTCATATTGCCGGATTCGATGTACTCTGTCATGCCGTCCAGCTGGGAAGCAAGCTCAAAGTCTCCCTCCTTGCACGGAATGGCATTCTGGTCGTCGATATATGCCTGAATATTTTCATCTTCATATAGGAATTCCAGCACTTCATAGGCTGCTTCCTTGTTTTCACAGGCCTCGGTCACCGCAAACATCAAATCGACACCGGAGTTCAGTGTGTTGCCCTCTTTTGTGTCGCTTGCCGGAGTCACAAAGGAATCAATATTCATATCCGGATTCACCTGCTGAATCTGCGGTACCGCATAGCTTCCAATCGGGTACATTGCGGATTCCCCGTTTGCAAACGCCGTACATGCGTCATTGTATCCATACGCGAACGGATCTTCCGGTCCGTACTCCAGAAGTTCCAGATATTTCTCTGCCACTTCTCTGTATTCGTCAGTGAAGTTCGCCTCGCCTCTGTTGACCTGTTTACACAGATCCGCCGGTGCCAGCGCAACTGCCATGGAATTCCACGGTGCCAGACAGGTCCATGTGTCTTTAAATCCAAAATAAAACGGAAGAATGCCTTCAGACTGAATATCATTACAGAGTGTCATCAGTTCATTCCATGTTGTCGGAATCTCCCATCCATGTTCCTCAAACATATCCCGGTTGTAGAGGATTCCTGCCGCGTTTGCCACATACGGGATGCCGTAGGTGCCGTCGGTCGGAACAATCTCAAGCGCCTCCAGAATATCCTTGTAGGACTGTTTGATATTGCTCATGACATCACTGTCGGAAACATCCGCAAGAATACCCGCATCCACATAATAGGAATAATTGATATCCCCTCCGATACCGATAATATCCGGATAGTCCTCCCGGATAAACCGTGTCCTCATGATAGTCGAAGCATCGTTCGGTGAATCAATGGTCAGATGAATGTCATCATGTGTGGCATTGAATTCTTCTTCCACCTGATCAAAGTAGGTTGCCGCTTCCGGTTTGTACTGCAGGATCTCGATTTCTGTTTTCCCACTGTTTTCATTTCCATCTCCGCACGCAGTGAGAAACATGGACGCTGTCATACATCCTGCCAGGGCAGCACCAATCACTTTTTTCCCCTTTCTCATAATTTTGTCTCCTTTCTTGTCTTTGTCTCTAAGATATTTTTATTATAACATAGCAATATGCTTGCAAAAATACCTTGATAATCCTGGTTTTATACCCAAATGCTTGATTTTCTAAATATAATTGAAGTCATCTTGCATTTTGGTATATAATACAAAAAAGAGAGGTATTGCTTTTATGGATAACTACTTATTTTCCGTCTTTCCGCTTGAAAATTTTATCGATCTTGCGCTATATCAATCCGGGTGGGAGCAATGCTTTCCGGCACATACTTTTGGTCCTGTAGCGAAAGATCATTATCTATTTCATTATGTCATTTCAGGTACCGGAGTATTCTCTGCCCAAAACGCAAAAGGCAGCTCCACCGAGTATCATATTAAAAGCGGAGAAGGCTTTATGATGTTTCCCCAGCAAGTCTGCTCCTACTGGGCTGACATGGAACTCCCTTGGGAATATGTCTGGATTGAATTTGACGGACTAAGAGTCAAAGAGTCCGTCGAGCTTGCAGGCCTTTCCCCCGAGCATCCGGTCTACCACTCTCGCTCTAAAGAATTAAGAGAAAAGATGATGGAAGAAATGCTCTACATCGTCCACCATCCCAAGGAATCCCCTCTGCATATTTTAGGGCACGGATTTCTCTTCCTTGATTATCTCACCCGCTCCATGGCACCGTTTCGGGTCGGAAAGAACGGGAAAATTCAGGATTTCTATATGCGAGAGGCGCTGGCGTTCATCGAGCAAAACTTTCAGAACGATATCTCTGTAGAGGACATTGCCGCACAGTGCGGCCTTAACCGTAGTTACTTCGGCACTATTTTCCGTCAGGCATTGGGTCAGACACCCCAGGAATTCCTCATCCACTACCGGATGATCAAGGCGGCAGAGCTTTTGAAGATGACCCAATTTTCCATCCAGGATATCGCAAATGCCGTTGGCTACAGCAATCCGCTGCACTTTTCCCGGGCATTTAAGAAGGTATACGGACTTTCACCCCGTACCTGGCGCAACGAAAACCAGATTGCCAGAAATTAAACGCGAAAAATCGCCTGAAAAAAGACGTAGGAGCTCCTCCCACGTCTTTTTATCTTTCCAATCTTCCATTACTTTTCTTTTATTTCATCCTGCTTCCCTCGTGTTTATTCGATGACAAGCCCTTCCCGACTCATCACATCCACGACTTCTTTCACGTATTTCACACATAGCTCGTCGTCAGACGCCTCTACCATCACGCGGATCACTGGCTCAGTACCGCTCTCCCGTACGAGAATCCGTCCGTCCTCGCCAAGCTCTTCCGCAACATGTTCGATGGCTTTCACGACTCCCGGATTTTCTCTGGCTGTCTTTTTATCCGCCACACGCACGTTCTGAAGAAGCTGCGGATAAATCTTGACTTCCTCCGCAAGTTTTCCAAGGCTCATCTTCTTCTCCAGAATGACTTCCATCAGCATCAAGGAGGTCAGGATACCGTCCCCGGTTTTTGCGTACTTGCTGAAAATGATGTGGCCGGACTGCTCTCCCCCGAGCACATAACCATTGTTCATCATATTTTCAAAGACGTATTTATCTCCGACTTTCGTCTTCTCATAGTTCATTCCGATCTTATCACACGCCTTATACAGCCCCAGATTGGACATGATCGTCGTCACGATGGTATTTCCATTTAATCTGCCCTGTTCCATCAGGTACTTACCGCAGATGTACAAAATCAAGTCGCCGTCAATGAGATTGCCGTTCTCGTCTACTGCCAGACACCGATCCGCATCTCCGTCAAAAGCAAATCCCACATCCAAGTGTTTCTCCTTGACGTGAGCCATCAGTCCTTCCATATGGGTGGAACCGCAGGCCGTATTGATATTCGTCCCGTCCGGATTGTTATTGATTACATAGGTCTTCGCACCAAGTGCGTCAAAGACACTCTTTGCAATGGCAAATGCGCTTCCGTTGGCACAGTCCAGGCCGATCTTCATATCTTTAAAAGAACGGGTAGCTACCGAAATCAGGTGTCCGATGTAACGGTTTCTTCCGGCCGCATAGTCGATCGTACGTCCGATCCCGTCTCTTGTTGCCAGCGGAATCTCTTTTGTCTCACCATCGATATAGGCTTCGATCTGGTTTTCCACTTCTGCTTCCATCTTATATCCCTTGCCGTTGATCAGCTTGATACCGTTGTCATAGAACGGGTTGTGGCTGGCTGAAATCATAATTCCGCAGTCAAAATCTTCTGTACTCGTCACATAGGAAACACTCGGCGTCGTCGTCACATGAAGCAGATAGGCATCCGCACCGGAAGCTGTTAGTCCTGCTGCCAGCGCATACTCAAACATATAACTGCTTCTTCTCGTATCTTTTCCGATGACAATCCGTGCCTTGTGCTCCTGCCCGAAATACCATCCGAGATATCTTCCCACTTTAAAAGCATGTTCTACTGTCAGCCCGATGTTGGCTTCTCCCCTAAATCCGTCCGTTCCAAAATATTTACCCATATTTTTCATACTCCTTTATTAAATTTGTTTTATCTGCCGATTTTTTTGCACAATCGTTTCGTCTGTTCTATTATATCCGTCCTGATCTGGTTTTGCAACTATTTTATGTGTTCCTTCCAAACTCATATTCTCATTCTTGGGATTTTACGTTACTTATCAAATTTGTAGCTATTCAGCTATAAAGCTCAGATTCAAGACTTACGACAGGGATTCGCGATTTCAGGACGAATGGCTGAATAGTAAAAAAATTTTTAAATAAGTATTGACAAACTCTCTATAGCATGATATTCTGTCATCAGTTAGTTAATACTAACCAAAACAAACGGGTAGTTATACCTAATCCGTTTCTTTTTTTCTTCCTTAGTTAGCTTTTACTAACTTCCGTTGAAAGGAGGCCTTATATGTTTGATCAAAAATTAGTCGAACATTGTTCCGCTGTCCTGGCTGGTTTAAAGACAGCGAACCTGTTTTCCTATACGGTTGATCCGGGCGACGACGTCCGGCAGTTGGTCACTGACCGGAACCGGACTTTAAACCCGAAAGGAATTACTCTTTTCATTCTCAAAGAAACGAATCAAAACGCGCTTATTTATGTCTGCCGTCCCGGCAGACTACAGGCCGATTTTCAGCGGGAGTGTGTAAAAGGCTTTTTAAAGAACTATGGTTACAGAGAATTTACTGCCGAAAAGGCAATCGATACATTAAAGAAAAGGCTTGCAAATTCTGACAGATTTCCACATGAAATTGGACTTTTCCTCGGATATCCGTACTGCGATGTGAAAGGTTTCATTGATAATAATGGAAAGAACTGCCGCGCCTGCGGATTCTGGAAAGTCTACGAAAACGAAACTGAGACGCTGAAGCTGTTTCAGAAATTCATCAAATGTCGTGAAGTCTATACAAGGCTGTTTCACTACCGACAACGGTCTATCCAGCAGCTCACGGTTGCTGCTTGTGAATAGAACATTCATTTAAACGTATTAAGAAACTGACTGATGACAGGAGGTAAACGCACATGAGTCATATTGCTGTAGTATACTGGAGCGGTACCGGGCATACCGAAGCCATGGCGCAGAAAGTCGCTGAGGGCATCATTTCTGCCGGCGGAGAAGCCACGGTACTGACTGCCTCTGAATTTAACGTTTCCATGATGGATTCCTACGACGCTGTCGCTTTTGGATGTCCGTCCATGGGTGCCGAGCAGCTTGAGGAATCGGAATTTGAACCGATGTTCCAGGAGTGTACATCCAAACTGAACGGCAAAAAAATCGCCCTCTTCGGCTCCTACGGATGGGGAGACGGTGAATGGATGCGTACTTGGGAAGAGGACTGTAAAGGCTATGGAGCCATTCTCTCTTCTGATCCCGTGATCTGTAATGAAGATCCGGATGCAGACGCCCAAAACGCCTGCATAGAACTTGGAAAAACTCTTGTATAAGATTTTATATAAAAGTTTTTTAATTAATGTGTATCTCTCAAAATGTTTCCTAAACAGAACGAAGGAACCGGCAGACAACCGGTTCCTTTTTCTGTGCGCTTTGCATCAGTTCACTTTGTGTTATTTAAGCTTCTTTCTCTTTCAACCATGCTGAGGCATACTCCGCAATCTGACGAATACACCCGTCTTCCATCGGGGAAGTCAGCCCCGCTCCTTCCACCAGCCCGAGGAAGGTATCTGTGCCGCCCCGCTTTACAAAGTGTTTGTATTTCTCCCACGCCTTCTTCCAGTCTTTCTCGAGTTCCAGCCAGAACTGAAGTGCCACTGTCTGTGCGAGACAGTAGTCAATATAATAAAATGGGGTGGCGAAGATATGGTTCTGTCTCTGCCATCCTGCTCCTCTTTCATAGAATGGGATGCCTTCCAGGTGCAGATAAGGACGGTACATCTTCTCAAGCTTCAGCCATGCTTCATTTCTCTCCTGCGGAGTCATTTCCGGGTGCTCATATACAACCTGCTGGAAATGATCGACCAAACAGCCATATGGGATAAAATTCAGTGTTCCTTCAAGATGGGACACTTCATACTTCTTCGTCTGGTGTTTGAAAAACAGCCCATACCACGGCGTCGCGAAAAACTCCATAGACATGGAATGAGTCTCTGCCGCTTCCATAGACGGGAGATGTGTAGCAATCAGGTCGATATTCTTCTCCGCCATATACGCCGCGAATGCATGTCCTGCTTCATGGGTTAATACGTCCACATCTCCTGCCGTTCCGTTGAAATTGGAGAATATAAACGGACATCCGTAGCCTGGGATATCGCAACAGTATCCTCCTGTCGCCTTTCCCGGCTTTGCCACCACATCAAAGAGCTCCCGGTCAAACATCATCTTAATGAAATCCGCTGTCTCCGGAGACATTTCCGTATACATCTTTCGTCCGGCTTCCATGATTTCTTCGTATGATCCCTGCGGTACCGCATTCCCGTCCGGATACCGGAAGGAATCATCATAGATATGCAGTTTCTCCACACCAATACACTCTGCCTGGTGCTTCTTAATTTCACATACGACCGGCACCAGATCTCTTACCACCTGTTCCCGGAATCCGGCGATTGCTTCCGGTGCGTAACAGTTTCTCTGGCGGCGCACATAGCCAAGCTCCACAAAGCTCTTCATACCAAGGCGGTGTGCCTGCTCGGTACGGTTTTTGACAAGCTTATCGAAGATCTCGTCAAGTTCTCCCTGATTGTCATCGAAAAATTTGCCGGACGCCTCATAGGCCGCTCTTCTTACTTCCTGGTTCGTACTCTGCATATATGGTCCGAGCTGGGAAAGATTGTACGTCTTTCCCTGAAATTCGATCTGCGCCCCGGCAAGCAGAGTCTGATACTGGGTCTGTAACCGGCTCTCTTCCTGGAGAAGTTCTGTGATCTCCGGGGAAAACCCTTTCATGGCAAGCTCCAGATTGAGAAAGAGTACCTTGCCAAATTTCTCCTCCAGTTCCCTGCGGAACCTCGACTGCAAAAGCACTTCATTGTATTTCTGGAACTCCTCTTCCAGCATCGGGGAGATCCGGTCATTGTACTCCCGTTCTTTTGCATAGAATTCGTTTTTTGTGTTGATCGTATAGCGGATGTAGACAAGGGAGTCCGCTGTGGAAATCTCCTTTTCCACCTCGTTCATCTTATATACCGCCTGAATCTGCTCCTCCAGTGAAGACGCGTGTTTTAGCTCCTCGGTGATCTCCCGGATCCGGTTTCTCACCTCGTCCACATCCGTCCTTTTGTACACAAACTCACTAAACTTCATATTCCTCTCCTTCCTTACCTGAAAAAGAAGAGTACAACGCACAGTACCACACCGGCGACGATGGCAAGTACTGGCCACAGCGCCCAGAACGCACCGAGAACCATCGCCAGATAGTCATTTCTCTCAAGCGGGACTTCCTGGATCTCTTCTTTGAAGCGTCTGAGCTTTTCCTCCTGTTCCCTGCGCCTTTTCGCTCTTTTGCTGTTCTTACCAAATCCAAACATTGTACTCGTTTCCTTTCCTGCTGATTATACTTCTTCCTGCTTTTTCTCCAGTGGGAAATGACATGCCACATAATGTCCTTCCTCAAGCTCTCTTAATTCCGGCGTCACATGTTTGCAGATTTCCTGACAGTATTTGCATCTCGTATGGAATTTACATCCTTCCGGCGGGTGTACCGGGCTTGGAATATCTCCTTCCAGCGGCACGATTTCCTTCTTGTGATCCGGGTCTGTGGTCGGGATTGCGGAGAGCAGCGCTTCTGTGTACGGATGCATCGGATGATCGAACATTCCTTTGGACGTCGCAAGCTCCACAATATTTCCAAGATACATGACACCGATCCGGTCACTAATATATTTTACCACACTCAGACCGTGAGAGATAAACAGATATGCCAGATTTTCCTTTCCCCCCAGATCTTTTAAAAGGTTGACAATCTGTGATTGGATGGAAACGTCCAGGGCGGATACAGCCTCGTCGCACACAACGAACTTCGGTTTCAGCGCCAGTGACCGGGCGATCCCGATACGCTGTCTTTGACCACCTGAGAACTGATGCGGATAACGGTGGATCATATACGGCGCAAGACCACATTCTTCCATGATCTTCATGACATAATCCTGCATCTTGTCGTCATTCTTCTCAAAGAATCCATGAGCCAGCAGTCCTTCCCCAATGATCTGTCCGACCGTCATACGTGGATTCAGCGAGGAATACGGATCCTGGAAAATCATCTGCATGTCTTTTCTGAGGACGCGCATCTCGTTGGCTTTGAGTCTTGCCAGATCCACGCCGTCATCACGGTATTCTTCATACTTCTGGAACGCATCATCCTTGCTGTATGCTTTTCTGAGCGTATCCATTTTTTCCATGGCGTCCCTTAGTTGTCTCTCCTTTTCCCCAATCTCTTTCTCCCTGCCCTTTTTCTCGTGATCCTCTTTTAATTCCCGGAGCTCTTTTGCAATTTTGAATTGATTCAGGATCATGTGCTCCGCTTCCTGAGTAGACTCAATCGCGTAGAATCCACCGATGATCTGTACCAAATCCAGGAATTCCCGGTTACACTCTTTGCGTACTTTCTCGCAGGTTTCCTGCTTCTTGAACTTCTCTGCTCCATCCGCCATCTTCTCGTATTCTGCTCTCATCTCCCTGGTCTTCTGCTCCAGTTCCCGGATCTTTTTCTTTCTGGAGACAATATTTTTCACCGTGTGTTCCACATAGTCCGGGGCCATCTCCCAAAGAGTCCGGCCATAATACATCGTTTTTCCTTCCGTCTGTGGATAAAGCTGAAGCAGTGTCCTTCCAAATGTCGATTTTCCGCATCCGGATTCTCCTACCAGGCCCACCGTCTCCCCCTCATAGATATCAAGGGTAATACCGTCGTTAGCCCGCACATAGAGCTGTTCTTTCTGGAACAGTTTCGTTTTCTTAATCGGAAACCACTGTTTCAGATCGGTAATTTTAAGCAGTACTTTTTTGCTTTGATTATTTTGTTGCATGGCGCCCCTCCTTCTCCGGATAAAAGCATCTTACAGAATGATTTCCCTCTACCTCTTCCAGCTTTGGCTCTTCTTCCATACATTTTGCCGTCGCATATTTGCAGCGCGGCGCAAACTTGCATCCCTTCGGAAGATCCAAAGGATGGGGAACGGAACCTGGAATCGCATCCAGCCTTGTTCCCACCGGCGTATCCAAACGCGGAATGGATGTCATCAGTCCTTCCGTGTACGGATGGGAGTACTCATTATCCCTTGCAAAGATCGTATGGGCGTCGCACATCTCCACAACCTGTCCGCAGTACATGACCGCCACACTGTCTGCCATCTCGTTGATAACTCCCAGATCATGGGTGATAAAAAGGATGGATGTTCCTTTTTCCCGTTTCAGCTCATTCATCAAATGCAGGATCTGTGCCTGGATCGTTACATCCAGCGCCGTCGTCGGCTCATCCGCAATCAAAAGGCTTGGCTCACAGGCAAGCGCCATGGCGATCATAACCCTCTGCCTCATTCCTCCGGAAAGCTGGTGAGGATACTGCTTCATAATGGACTTTGCATTCGGAATCTTCACCGCGTTCAGCATCTCCAGTGATTTCTTACTTGCCTCTTCCTTGGAGATCTTCTGATGAGTCAGGTATACTTCGTTAAGCTGCTTTTCAATGGTGTACACCGGGTTTAAGCTCGTCATCGGCTCCTGAAAGATGACGGAGATTTCATTTCCACGAATCTGGTACATATCATTCTGGGAACACTCTACCAGATTTCTTCCTTTGAATTTGATTTCACCGCTGTCAATATAGCCGTTGCCATCCAGAAGCTTTAAGATACTCATAGCTGACACGCTCTTCCCACTTCCGGATTCTCCGACAATTCCGAGTGTCTTTCCGGCTTCCACTCGGTAGGAAACGCCGTTTACCGCCTTTACAGTTCCTTTTTTCGTTTTAAAATATGTATGTAGATCGTCTATTTCTAATAAGTAATCCATGACACACCCTACCTTTCACTGGATTTTGGATCGACTGCTTTACGCAGGCCGTCACCAAAAAGGTTGATACTGATGGTACACAGAGCAAGTGCAATGGACGGGAATATCCATCTCCACCAGAACTGGGAGATGACTTCCGAGGATCGGCAGTCATTCAGCATATTTCCCCAGGACGGAATCGGTTCGCTGACGCCAAATCCCAGGAAAGAAAGTCCGGACTCTGTGAGCATACAGGTTGCAAAAGAAAGGGTCGCGTTTACAATGATAATTGTCATAACATTCGGCACAATATGACGGAAAATAATATTCCGCTCACGTACGCCGAGCGCTTTCGCCGCAGTGACGAATTCCTTCTGGCGTTCCGCAAGTACCTGGGCACGTACCATGTAAGCCACACCAGGCCAGCTTAAAATACCGAGGATCACCATAATCATAATAATTCGCCCGACCTCCGAGACCTTGTTCCCTATGAGAGCCGATAAAATCAGTGCCAGAGGAATGAACGGCAGAGATCCTACAACTTCTGCCACACGCATAAGAAGAATATCTACCTTGCCTGCATAATATCCGGCTATACCTCCGACAATGATACCAATAATTAGGGAAATGATAACGGAAACAAAGCCGACAGTCATCGTCATCTGTCCTCCCTTGAGCATACGAAGAGCAACGCTTCTTCCCATGTTATCTGTACCAAAGAGGTACCCTTTCAGTCCCCACGTTGTCACATTTCCGTCTTCGTCAATGGCATAGTTCTGATAGTATCTGCTGGATACCCTCTGGATATTTTTCACTCCGGAAGGAACCTTGCACTGCTTATTATTGTTTCCGCCCCAGGATGCCACTGTTCCGTCGTCCAGAAGAGCCGTCACATGATTTCTTCCTGCGGAAATACTCACTACGTGGCCGTCCACACCTTCCGGAATCTTCTGGATATTGTAATCATTGCCGCCCCAGGATGCCAATGTACCATCATCCAGAAGAGCAAACACAGTCTTATCTGTCATAGCAAAATCCTGTATTCTTCCCTGAATTTCGTCTGGTACCGCGTCAAACGCTGTCTCTCTCTTTGCAAGAGGGATCAGTCTTCCATCTTCTGTCAATGCAAGTCCGGTAGAGATGTTTGTTCGTACCAGTTTGACATTCTCATCTTTTGCCTTGGACGCCACGATATCTACCGCATTTTCATTTCCCCAGGTCACAAGGCTTCCATCCTCCAGTACGACGATGGACACCTGATATCCTGCCGCGATGGATTTCACTTTCTTACCCTGGACTTCCGAAGGAATCCGGTTCAGGTTCATCCGGTTGTAACCCCATGTAAAGAGTTCCCCTTCTTCGTTCATGGCCAGTACATGGTCCTGTCCGACCGCAATATCTACTACTTTTCCCATGTCAGCAGGAATTTGTTTCAACCGGTCTGTAAGAGTTCCCCACTCGTACACAACCCCATCGTTGTCAATCCCAATGCCGAATGTCGGACCCGCTTCAATCTCCTTTGCGTTATTTTTCAGTTCCTTCGGAACACTCAGGAAAGAAAATCCCGGTGCGATATTCTTCTGCGTCGGATCCTGGAAGTTCAGGTCCTGCTTCATCCAGATTGGCAGAATAAAGCACATCAGAAAGATTACAATGAAGATAATGGCGGATCCCATGGCAACTTTATTTTCACAAAGATGCTGGATAATTGTCCGGAAAGGACTTTGCATCTGTTCTTCTTCAAGAATAGACTTTGGTTTTGTGTCTTTTTTGCCTTTTCTTAACATGTTTTTCCTCCATTACTCTAATTTGATTCTCGGATCTACGAGGCAGTAACACAAATCGGTAATCAGATTTGCCGCCAGCGCCAGAAGAATATAGAACATCTGCATAGCCAGCGCAACCGTGTAATCCTGTTGGTTCAAAGAATCAATCAAAAGCTTTCCTACTCCTTTCCAGGAGAACAGTGTTTCAATAATAATGGAACCGCCGAAAATCGCCACGATGGATCCAACCACATATCCGGTGATCGGGATCAGCGCATTCCGAAAGGCATGTTTGTAGATCACCGTCTTCTCTCTAAGTCCCTTAGCTCTTGCCGTACGCACATAGTCCATAGAGAGCGCATCCAGAAGAGCACCCCGCACATATCTTGTCAGACCTCCAAGTCCCGCAAAGACCATAACGATCACCGGCAGGCACAGATGATAAAGATAATCGATGACCGCCCTCAGTCCTGTGTACCCGGCTCCGGTCGTCACCATACCACTGATCGGAAAGATCGGGAGAGTAATGGCGAAAAGGAAGATGAATATCAGGGCCGTGATAAAGGACGGGATACTGATTCCGATAATCGTTGTCACCTGAACAGTTGTGTCAAACGGTGAGTTCTGCTTCACGGCCGCCTTAATTCCAAGCGGAATCGTGATGAGGAAAAGGATCACATAATATACCAGGTTCAGGCAGACGGTATTACGCATTGGCGGCCCTACCAAATCCAGTACCGGAATCCGGTACACCGAGGAGTAGCCAAAGTCGCCTCTGAGCATGTTGCCAAACCAGCTAAAATACTGGATCACCAGAGGCTTATCAAGTCCCAGACGGGCTCTCGCCTCCTGGTAGAGCATCTCATATTTCTCAGGTGATACACTCATTTTCTGTCCTTCTACCATCATACGTGCCGGATCACCCGGAACCATCTTAAACAGGCAGAACAGTAAGACGGACAAAATCAGGAAGACAATCACCATGTAGGCAAGTCTTTTTAAAATGTATTTTACCATACCTAATTAACCCCACTTTTTCTACAAAAAGGAGACAGAAGAAGCCTGTCTCCTTTTTGCTTGTATTACATTCCGATACTTACTCTTCGATATATGCATCCAGAATGAAGAACCACCAGTTGTCGTAGGAACGTGGAACGAAATTCTTTAACTTCGGATTGTAAAACCAGTACTGGGTACCCGTGGAAAGAACCACCCCCGGCATCTTCTTGTTGATTTCTTTTTCAAATTCTACAAAAAGCTCACGGTATTTTTCTGTGTCGCCCGGTTCTACTTTCTGCATGGAAGCTGTGATGCTCTTCAGTTCCGGATCGCTGATACGGTAGTAGTTCCAAAGTCCCATTCTCTCCGGTGCGTCGTCGAAGAAATACCACCAGGAGCTGAACTCCGGCAAAACAACGCCGCAGGAAAATACGTTGTATGTGGCGTCAACGCCTTCTCTGTTCAGATGATTGACCATCTGTGCGAAGTCCATCTTTGTTCCCTCAAATTTCATACCGATCTTCTCAGCTTCCGGCGGAATGATCGTGTTGCAAAGATCTGTAAGGTCATCTTCAGAATAAGCCCATTTCAGTTCCAGAGGCATCAGTTTCCCGTCCACTTCTTTGTAACGTACTTTATCAGTACCTTCTTTAAATTCTTCACCCTTTTCATTGAGTGTCCAGCCGCCATCAATGAGTTCCTGTTTTGCCTTATCGATGTCGTATGTATAATGTGTCAGTTCCCCTTCCAGCTCGTCCTTTGTTTCCTGGTAGTCTTCCATCGCTTCTGTAGCAAGGCAGTCTACAACGCTTGCGTATCCGCCGGAAATCTGCTTGTTCACTTCATCACGGTCAATAATGTAAGCAAAAGCACGGCGTACTTCCGGGAACTGGCTTGCTCCGAAATCACATGCGAAACGGAACTCGCTTACACTGTCCTGCGGTACAATACCGTAGTTAGCTTTGATCTCTCCGTCTTCTACTTTTGTCAAAGTGGAGTCGATGGTCTCACCCTTGGAAGAATAGAAGTAATCTACCGTTCCTTTTTCAAACTCATCTCTCCATGTTTCGGTAGCGATCGGTTTCGAAATGATCGTCTCAACATGAGGTTTGGTTCCATCATATCTACCCAGATACTCTTTGTTGATCTCAAGTTCCACCGTCTCGGATCCGATATCCACATTCTTTAACTGATAAGGTCCGCAGACAACCGGTCTCTTATAACGGAATCCTGTGTTCGGATCCAGAAGCGTCTCTCTTAAGACTTCTGCTGTATACTGATCATTAAAGTAGCATCCGTTTCCATCGTCCAGGACATCTGTTCCAGGAGCAATAGCTGCCATCGGTTCCGGTGAAAATCCGATGTCGCCAAGTACATAGTAGTTTGGCAGGTTTTCAGCATCAACTGTAATAGAGAACTTGTAGTCTCCAAGCAGTCTTAGGCCGGTGAACTCTTTCTTCTCGCCATTACGGAACTCATTGTATCCGACCAATACACTTCCTGTCGTCGCATCGCCTTCACACTCCGCAAATTCCTGGGAAGAACGGTACATGATGCCAAAAAGATAATCCTTTGCCGTAATACCGGATCCGTCGTTCCATTTCAGGTTATCATTAATCTCCACAGTAAATGTTGTGGACCCGTCCTCATTTTCCGTTTCTTCATGGGACTTGACTACAACCGGATCCCAGTCAATGGTTCTGTCTCTGGTCGTATCCGTCAGATAGTAACCATTCATCAACCTGATAAATCCGGTGTTAGTAGCGTTTGCAGACCATCCATCCATCATATCCGGTGAGAGGGTACCCGGTGTGATCTGAACGACAAACTTTCCTCCAACCGGCGCGTCTTCCGGAGGCGCCTGGGGCTTTGCTGTCTGCTCTACGCCGACTTCGGTATCAGCGCTGCTTTTTCCGCTGTCTTTGGAAGCGTCATTGCTGCTGACCCCACCGCCGCTGCAAGCCGCAAGCGATACGGTCATAATCCCTGCAAGCAGACAGGAAATTACTTTCTTTCTCATAGTTCGTTTCTCCTTTCTCCTGTTCCGAAACAAAAAGAGCGAAAAGTTCTCCCACTCCGTCTCACCCTCCGCATAACAGACGGCACAAAAAAAGTCAGTCTGATCTTCCTTATGATATGACCTGATTGATGATAAACGACCCTACATGACTATGGTTTTCTCTCTTTCTATTTCTATGTCTTTTCTAACGCTTCTATTTTTACTCCCCCCGTAATATTTTGTCAAGTTTTATTATAAAAAACTTGTATTTTTTATATTTTTTGTATGTTTTGACTTATTCTTTATGAAATTTTTGACAGTATTTACAGTGTTGGCCAGAAAATCCCAAATCCAGGTATGACAAAAAGAGTCTGATAGCGTGACTTTCACCGAACGCTGCCGCTTCTTTTCATATCTATCGTATTGGTTTATTTGTATAATAGAAAGAGACTTGACCCAGTCAGGGACCTAAGGAGGTTTAGAAATGCAAATTGAAATACCAGGTTATCAGACCCTTACCATCAACCATCTGCTTTTGGACTATAATGGCACCATTGCTGAAGACGGCAGGATCCGAGATCGTGTAAGGGAACTTCTTATCCAACTCTCTGAATCCTTGACCATCCACGTCCTGACCGCCGACACCCATGGAACCGCTGCCGCAGAATGCCAGAGCATCCCCCTTCTTCTGGACACCTTCCCAACGTCTGATGCTGCTTCCTATAAACTTCAGAAACTCCAAGAAACCGGAGCGTCCTGCTGTGCCTGTATCGGGAACGGACGCAATGACCTTTTCATGCTGAAAGAAGCCGCCCTTTCCATCGCGGTCATAGACCGGGAGGGTATGTATCCGCCCCTCCTGCCTTACTGCGATCTGTGTGTGCACTCCTCCGAGGAAGCGCTGGAGCTCTTTCTTCATCCGAAACGGATCATCGCAGGACTACGTGGATAAGACAACCTCGGGGATAGGACCAAAAGTCCTATCCCCGTTTTCTTTTCTGTATTTAGCTGATTCTTAGTGGTGGAACAGGCGAAGTCCGGTAAAGGACATTACCATATCATATTTATTACATGTCTCAATAACATTATCATCTCTTACAGATCCACCCGGCTGCGCAATATATTTCACACCGCTCTTGTGGGCACGTTCGATATTGTCTCCAAACGGGAAGAATGCGTCGGATCCAAGGGTTACATCGGTCATCTGATCCAGCCATGCTCTCTTTTCCTCAGCTGTGAAGACTTCCGGTTTTACCTTGAATGTCTTTTCCCATACGCCGTCCGCGAGAACATCCATGTATTCATCCCCGATATAAAGGTCGATGGCATTGTCTCTGTCCGCACGTCCGATGCCGTCCACAAACTGAAGTCCGAGTACCTTCGGAGACTGACGTAAGAACCAGTTGTCTGCCTTGTTTCCTGCAAGTCTTGTACAGTGGATACGTGACTGCTGTCCTGCACCGATTCCGATGGCCTGTCCTTCTTTGACATAGCATACGGAATTGGACTGTGTATATTTCAATGTAATCATGGAGATTGCCATATCGATCTTCGCCTGATCAGTCAGCTCTTTATTTTCTGTTACCACATTGGAGAAAAAGTCGTCATCAATCTTTAACTCATTGCGTCCCTGCTCAAAAGTAATACCGAATACATCCTTGTGCTCGATCGGAGCCGGCACATATTCCGGATCAATCTCGATGATGTTGTAGTTTCCTTTCTTTTTCTGCTTCAGGATCTCAAGCGCTTCCGGTTCATATCCAGGAGCAATGATTCCATCGGATACTTCTCTTTTGATAATCTTTGCAGTAGATACGTCACACACATCGGAAAGGGAGATGAAATCACCGAAAGAAGACATTCTGTCCGCTCCTCTTGCTCTTGCGTATGCACATGCAAGCGGGGAAAGCTCTCCTAAATCATCCACCCAGTAAATCTTCTTTAATGTATCGGAAAGCGGAAGTCCTACCGCTGCTCCTGCCGGTGATACGTGCTTAAAAGAAGTTGCCGCCGGAAGTCCGGTCGCCTCTTTTAACTCCTTTACCAGCTGCCATCCGTTGAACGCATCCAGAAAGTTGATATATCCCGGTCTGCCGCTCAGTACTTTGATCGGGAGCTCTTTTTCGTCTTTCATGAAGATTTTAGCCGGTTTCTGATTCGGGTTACATCCGTATTTTAATTCTAATTCTTTCATTCTCGATCCGCTCCTATTTGTTCTTATTTACGATCTTTGTCTCATAGTTTCCTGTTTCAATATCAATATAACGTACAAAAAGAGATACTTTGTTCTCCTCGTTGAGGCTCTCCCAGAGAAGATTTGTGAAACTTTCGATGTCATCCGGAACAGCAATCCGTTTCGGCTCTCCCTCAAAACTTGGAAGCGGATTTCCGTCACATTTATATGTATGGATAAAGTGTCCCTCTCCGGCTGCCGGGTTATTGTATGCAAACGTAAATCTCTGGCAGCTCTCCGGTCTTCCGTTATCGCTCTTTAAGATTGACATCGCATAATTGTAGTTTCCGTTTTCAATGTGCATGATTCCGGAAATACGAGGGGTGTAGTTCGGAGCGTCCGGCTCAAACTCTCTGCTTCTTAAAGACTGCTCAAATGTAAGCTGCCTGTCCATTCCCTCATAAATCGTATCGGTCTGATCTCCGTTTGTCACAATAGTCTTATTTCCAAGCACACGCACCGGTGCATAGATAATCAGGCTTGGGTCTGTAAGCTTTGATTCATCAAAAGCCTGGGTGCGGATTCCCTGTCCATCTTCTACAAAGATCCGGTTGCGGCTGTTTTCGCTGCGTCCCATAATAAAATAGGCTGTCACTGCCTTTTTGCCGTCCGGTGTCTTACCAATGATAATTCCACGTCCCGGATAAGAATTTCCCTTCAGTTCCTGTTCGATTGATAACATTTCCATGAATTTTCTCCTTTGCCGTTTGTTTTTCATCGTTCCTATTCATTATAACGCAAACTGCCTTTGTTATTCCAGTGTAATCGCCCATCTTTATGTAAGTATTTCTAATGAACATTATGCGCTTTCTCTTATCAACAGCTGTTTTTCACAAAACAAAACACCCTGCCGTCCGTATAGCAGAGTGTTGTTTTCCTCTTTTTCTACAAGAATGCCTTGTAGGTTTCCACATTTTTCTCTTCAAATTTGTAAAGTTTCCGCATGAGGCGAAGAATTTCCGTGTCCGCATCTTCATACTTCCTCAGATCCTGCAAGGCATTGGTCACTCCCATGCTGCTGCCCTCAATCAGCATCTGAGCCATGTGGGAGGCGGATTTGTCATTCATCGTCTGAAGGTTGATCATCAGATACGTTTTCAGCCTGTCAAACATGCCGATGGATTTTTCGTTATGTCCCCGCTCTTCCAGAAGCCTTCTGGCCTCTTTGTTGAATTCCCTGTACTTTTCCAGTTGCTTCTCCATACATTCTTTAAACTCCTCATCATCGGAAAGTTCGATCAGCTGGCTTAATGATTCAATCCCCATCTGGGAATTCTGATACACAAAATTTAAAAGCTCAGTATTTCCACTCATTTGGCACACTCCTTTTTTTGCTTTCTAGTATCTTCTCTTCCCGTGATTTTATGCAGTTTTTTGAAAAAGTCCCAAAGAACAAAGAGTTCCGCTCGCGGAACTCTCGCGCCGAGCGCGGTCGCTTTAGCGACAAATTTCTGCTTTGCGCGAGTGCGCATCCCGCGGAGCGTTTTGTTTAACAGGGAACGAAGTTTCCTGTTAAACAAAAACGGCGGAATCTCCGGTATCTTCCGGGACTTCCGCCGCCTGCGTTTTAATAGCTTCTGATTTTGTCATCCTCGTCGTCCGTTGTCTTTTGAATGGAACGGATCTCAACCTCGTAGCTGTAGTCGTCGCTTACTTTCACTTTCACGCGGTCCCCCGCATGCTTTTTCAGGATCGCCTTTCCAAGCGGCGATTCGATGCTGATCTTACCGTCCAGAGAATTGCCGCGGATGGAGGTGACCAGCTTGAAGGTGCTTGTCTCATCATCTTCCGGAAAGTAGACTTCCACCAGATTGTTAAGCCCTACTTCATCCGACGCGGACGTATCCTTTACAATCTTCGCCGTCTTCAGCATTCTTTCCAGATAACGGATTCTGCTTTCGTTTCGGTTTTTGTCTTTCTTTGCCGCATGATACTCAAAGTTTTCGCTCAGGTCGCCGTGTGCCCTTGCCTCTTTGACCGCTTCGATCGCCTCTTTGCGGACAACCAGTTTCCGGTACTCGATCTCCTCCTGAATCTTCTTTACATCATGCTCTGTCAGCTGTTCCCGCATTGTCTTTTACGCTTCCTTTACCCGATTTTTTCTGCCCATTCTTTTTCCTTGAATCCCGGAATCACAAAATCCTCTCCTACAAGGAGCGGGCGCTTTACAAGCATCCCGTCTGTTGCCAGAAGTTCATACTGCTCGTCCTCGCTCATCTCCTTCAAACGGTCTTTTAATTCCAGTTCCCGGTATTTCATGCCGCTTGTGTTAAAAAACCGCTTGAGCGGAAGCCCGCTTTTCTGATGCCAGGCTTTCAGCTCCTCTTTGGTCGGATTGTTCTCTACAATATTTCTTCTTTCAAACTCGGCTCCCTGCGCTTCCAGCCATTTACCGGCTCTCTGACAGGTACTGCATTTTGGATATTCAATAAACAGCATGTTGCTTCCTCCTGATTAAATGCGGACCATATCTCTTGTAATCTCTTTGATGGAGGCTGCTCCGCACATTCCCATCGTATCCGCAAGCTCACTTCCGATCTTCTCAATATAAGTACGCACGCCTTCTTCTCCTGCTCCAAAGACTGCTGTCACAAACGGACGGCAGATAAAGACTCCATCTGCACCAAGCGCCAGCGCCTTGAATACATCTGTACCGGAACGGATTCCGCCGTCCACGAAAATCTTCATCTTTCCTTTGACTGCATCCACAATCTCCGGAAGTACCTCTGCTGTAGACGGACACTGATCCAGCACACGTCCTCCATGGTTGGACACAACGATTGCGTCAGCTCCTGCCGCCTCAGCCTTCAGCGCACCGCGCACCGTCATGATACCTTTTACGATAAACGGCACATCACTCATGCTGACAATCTCATGCAGCTCTTCCACGGTCTTGCTTCCTGCCGGAGGTGTCATGTTTTTCAGGAACGGAAGTCCGGCCGCATCGATATCCATGGCAACCGCAAATGCCTTTGCCTGCTTTGCGAGCTCCATCTTTTCTTTCACTGTTTCCAGATTCCACGGCTTGATTGTCGGAATTCCAAGTCCTCCTTCTTTCTGAATCGCCTCACACGCAAACTTCATCACATTTGCATCCACACCGTCTCCGGTCACTGCTGCGATCCCTGCCTTTGCACAGGCAGATACAAGAACATCATTGTAAGTCTGGTCATTGTACTTCTCACCATAATGCAGATTCACTGCTCCTACCGGGCCTGCAAAAAACGGGTACTTAAATGTCTTTCCGAACAGCTCCACTGAGGTATCCGCAGCTCCCCCTGCACAGATCGTATCCATGTTTACACGGATCTCCTGCCATTTATCATAGTTGCGGATAGCTGTATCACCCACGCCCTTGGCTCCCGGACCCGGTATCTGATTTCTGCATGCCTTACCATTGCAGACCGGACATGCTTTGCAGTACTGGCCGATACAGGTACGTGCTTCTTTTAATATCTCTTCATATGTCATATCTCTTTCCTCCGTTTCTTTTTCCACTTTCTTTATTGTAGCAAACTTCACAGGAAGCCGCAAGAGTACACACATAACATCGGGGACGTGTTCCTGTGCATCGGAACACGTCCCCGAAAATAAATGATATTATGATAACTGTTCCAGTACCCAGTCTACATCGTCTGTTGTCTTTAATGTTTCCAGAAGTGCCGGGTCTTCCAGAAGGGTACAGAGTTTTCCGAGAAGATCGAGATGTTCGTCTCCGATTCCGGCGATACCGAACACAAGCTGTGCTTTTTCCGCACCGAAATCGACGCCTTCCGGATACTGCAAAAATACAATTCCTGTTTTCTTTACTGTTCCTTTTGCCTGGGTCGTTCCATGCGGGATGGCAACGCCCATGCCCATGTAGGTAGATACCAGTCTTTCCCGTTCCTGCATTGCTTCTACATAAGATTCGTCCACGTATCCGAGTTTTACGAGAAGTTCTCCGGCTGCCTGAATGGCCTCCTCTTTTGTTACCGGTTTTTGTCCCAGACGGATTCCGTCCGCAACGATCACCTGTTTTTTGATCGGTGTGTCCGGAATAAGAATGTCCGTATTTTCTCCCGCAGGTGCTGCCGGAGCATCACCGGTTGTCAGCTGTACATACAAGGCATCCAGCGCCGGATCCGCAAGGAAATTTCCTATTGTAATCAGCTGTGCCTGCGGCGCTGCTTTTTTCGCGCGGGCAGCAAGTGTTGTCTGTACGACTGCGATATCACAGTCTGCCGGTATTGTATCGACCGATGTATTGGATACCGTAATATCCGGGCGGTCATTTTTGATCCTGTTGCGGAATTTGGTTGCTCCCATCGCGGAAGATCCCATACCTGCATCGCATGCGAAGATGATTTTTTTCACTTCTTCGGAACGTTCAATCGTTCCCGGTACTGTTGTTTCCCCTTTTGCAGCCTGCTTCATGCTTGCCATTTCGTTTTGAGCTTCCTCAAGGCTTCTTCCTCCTGCCATTTTGACAATTGGAGAGGCAACCACGAAGGAAATTCCGGCCGCAATCACGACACCGATCAGTACTTTGACAAGATCAGATCCCGGCGATACCATCAGGTAGGCAATGATGGAACCTGGTGACGCCGGTCCGACCAGGCCGCAGTCGGTAATGGTGTACCAAAGAATAGCTGCCATATTTCCAAGAATCGGCGCAACAATCACAACCGGATTCATCAGAATATACGGGAAATAAATCTCATGAATACCTCCCAGAAGGTGAATGATCACTGCACCCGGTGCAGAATCTTTTGTCACCTTGTCTTTGCAGAAGAACATATAAGCAAGCAGAACACCAAGTCCCGGTCCCGGATTGGTCTCCAGCATGTACATGATGGATTTTCCTGCTTCTGCTGCCTGTTCCGTTGCAATCGGTGTAAAAATACCGTGGTTCAGCGCATTATTGAGGAAGAGAACTTTCGCCGGTTCCACAAACACTGACACAAGTGGAAGCACACTGTGTTCCACAAGGAAATTGACGCCTGCTGATAAAATCATCAGAATCGCGCTCATGAATGGTCCGATTGCTACGTATCCAAGCATAGCCAGAACCATACCGATGATGCCGACCGAGAAGTTGTTGATCAGCATCTCGAATCCTGCCGGCATATGTCCGTCCATCGCTTCGTCAAACTTCTTGACACAGAATCCTGCCAGAGGACCCATTACCATGGCCGCCATGAGCATTGTAATTTCCGTATTGCTCATAATCGCACCAATTACTGCAATGGCGCCCGCCACACGTCCGCGGTCCCCGCCGATCATACGTCCTCCGGTTGAGGCGATCAAAATCGGGATAAGGTATGTCAGCATCGGACTGACCATGCTGTTGAATCCTTTATTCGGGATCCATCCGGTGTCGATAAAAAGCGCGGCAAGAAAGCCAAAGGCAATCAATGCACCGATATTCGGCATTACCATTGCCGATAAAAATTTACCAAAACGCTGTATGTTATTTTTCACAAATCCGTCCTCCATTCACTCTCAAATCTTCAATGGAGAATGGGTTCAGCTATATCATTTTCCTGTTTACAGGACCTGCACGCCGTATTTCCGGCATTCCTCCAAAAATTCTTCCGGCAGTTTCCCGTCAGAGACAATAATGTCAATATCGGCAAGTCCGCAAAAACTGAAACTGCATTTAACATCAATTTTGGAAGAATCCATCAGGGCGATCACCTGATCGGACTGTCGGATCGCGGTCTGCTTTAATAACGCCTCATCGCTGATGCCGCAGGAGAAACCTACCGACGGATGAAATCCTGTGACCCCTAAAAACGCCTGGTCAAAATTCACCCGCTCAAGCTCTTTGATGGCTGAAATTCCGAACACGCTCTGGCTGTAGCGGTTCAGCCTCCCTCCCGGAAGCATTACCGTTGGTTTCGTAAGTCCGGCCAGCTTCGTTGCGCAGCTCAGTCCTGTTGTATAAATCAAATAAGAGTCATCCGGAATCTGTTCCGCAAATGCCGTAGCTGTACTTCCCGAATCCAGAAACACTGTTGTGTCTGGTTTCAGCAACGCAAGTGCCTTCCTTGCAATCTCCTTTTTTTCCGAAATGTTGTGTACAGATTTACGGTTCAGAAATCCATCTGTTCCTACGATGACCTGCACGGATTTCGCCCCTCCGTGTACACGCAGGATCTTTTTTTCCTCATCCAGTGCTTTCAGATCTGTACGCAGTGTCATCTCCGACACATTTGGAAACTTCTTTTTTATCTGAGCAAAACTGACCGTCTCTTTTTCATTGATCAGCTGAACAATCGCATTTCTGCGCATTTCCATTGAATCCATATATTCCTCCTGTCCATGCCGGGACAACACAGACAGGCTGTCCTGACACAATTATTCCTGAATAAAGTTTTTAAGAAGATACTCCTCCGCTTCCGGACACCACAGTCCATTGTGAGCATCTACAATATCCGCCAGATCAACCAGACGCTGATCCTTTGTTTCCTCTCCTTTTGCACGCAGATCAGAAAGCGCGGTAAGAGGCATGGAAAGATGTGTGTAAATCAACTTCTTTCCTCCAGGGATCTTTGGCAGATTCAGAGTTGTTTCTGCTGCAGAATCCAGTCCTCCGATATGGGTAACCATGACTGCCGGATCAATTCTTCCTTCCGCTGTCAGCTCCAGAGACTCGATCATATCAGCTGTGTTTCCGCCTGTTGTTCCCATTACATGAGTAGAATTATAATGTACATCATAGAAGTTCATAGTTGCACTGAATTCTTTGTCTGTAGGACCTGCGAAGAAATTCAGACAGCCGTCTCTTCCGAGAATCGCGCTGGACTGTGTAACAACCTGTGCAACCGGAGCATAGCAGAGTACATCGTCATATCCTGTGCCTCCTGAAATTTTCAGAAGCTCTGCAACCGGATCTTCCAGTTTTCCAGTATTTACAAAATGAAGCTCAATGCCGTCCTTTTCAGCCTCTTCCGGCGGGAAGAGAGATGCTGCTCTGTCCAGACGCTCCTGATTCAGATCTGTCACGACAATCATGGACGGACGGATGTCTCTGTGAAGTGCGTAGGTCAGTGCACCAAGTCCCATCGGGCCTGCTCCTGCCATAATCGCAAGCTTTCCGCCCTCTTTGATTCCCATCTGGTGTGTATATACGCCCATCTTCGTATGATAAGCAGCATTAAATGCTCCGATACTGCAGGACATCGGCTCTGCCAGAGATGCTTCATAGTAGGCACGTCCCTTGTATTCCAGAAGGCATCCCAGCTCCATTACCTCAGACGGAATGATACAGTATGTTGCATCTCCTCCGAAGAATTCGTAAGAATATCCCGGGCTCCACATTGTTCCCTTATAGTTCAGAGCCGGCTGAAGAGTAAATTTCATTCCCGGTTTGAACTTGTCCTGATGGTTCTTTCCTACCTTTACGATATCTCCCGCGAACTCATGTCCCATGATTGCCGGATGCTCTGCTACATCCTCATGCACACGTTTGTGTTCGGTTCCAAGAATAGCACATTTGTATGTAGACATACAGATACTGTCTGAAACCACCTTTACTAAAATCTCATCATCCGTAATTTCCGGAAGTTCAAATTCCTCCAGACGTAAATCATTTGCCGCATGAAGCCGTACTCCTTTTGCTTTCATAATAAAACTCCTTTCTTTATTTTAAATAAATATTTTTCTCTTTGCAACCGCTATCATCTTTTCAAAGCAGTTCTCAGATCGTCCTGAATACCACTTTCGGGAGCAGTGTTTCCACTACTTCATATTCCGCCGCCTGTGTGCCGCTGCACATCACGTTTGCCGCTCCCACTGCCGTGGAAAGTCTTACTGTCTCCTCCAGAGTCTTTCCTTCTTCTTCCGATACTGCAAGTGCTGCAACCACACTGTCTCCAGCGCCCACGGTGCTTCCTACCGGCACCTTCAGTCCTTCCGCGTAGATCGTTTTGTCCTTTGTCACATAGACAGCTCCGTCTCCTCCCATGGAAACAACAACCTTCCCGATCCCGTACTCTTTCATCAGTTCCGCAGCCGTTTCAGCTATCTCCTCCGGTGTCTCAAGAGCCCGTCCTGTCAAAGCACCCAGTTCATGATTATTCGGCTTGATCAGGTACGGTGAGGCTTTCAGTCCTGCTTTCAGAAGATCCCCGTCCGCATCCAGAATTACTTTCGCGCCCTTTTCACGGAATGCTTTTGTCCAGGTGTAATAAGTATCTTTCGGAGATCCTTTTGGCATGCTGCCGGATATGACAACAATATCCTCTTTCGTTACTTTTGCCAGAAGTTCTTCTAAAAGCTTCTCCAGAATTTCTTCCGACACGGTCACTCCCGGTTCATTGATATCCGTATTCGTATGATTGTCCGGATCAATGATTTTCATGTTGGTACGCGTTTCACCCTCCACAAAGTGAAAGAGGGTCGTAAGTCCCATCTCCGTAAGGGCCGAAAGGATCGCTCTTCCGGTATCCCCGCCCAGAATTCCTGCGGCAACGCTCGCTCCTCCAAGCTTTTGAATCACCTTTGAGACGTTGATCCCTTTTCCGCCTGGATCAGTCCTCATAGATGTTATCCGGTTGACAGCATCAACGGTCAGAGACGGAATTTCCACCGTTTTGTCCAGTGCCGGATTCAACGTTACTGTGTAAATCATAATACCCTCCTTTTGTTTCAACAGTTCATTTTCATTGAAACAACAGTTTCTATATACAGAATAACACTTTTTCCGATAATGTCAACTGTTTTTTCAACAATTTTTATATTTTCAAAAGTCACACATTTTTATTTCAACAATTTTCATTGCCATGTCACATCCTTTTATATGATCCGTTCCTGTTTTGCTAGAACAAAGAGTTCCGCAAACGGAACTCTCGCGCCGAGCGCGGTCGCTTTAGCGACAAATTTCTGCTTTGCGCGAGTGCGCATCCCGCGGAGCGTTTTTTTTAACAGGGAACGAAGTTTCCTGTTAAAAAAACTCCGGTCTCCGTAAAGATGCCTGCTGCATCTTCACGGGAGACCGGAGTTTTCCGTCCCGATTGCTTTTTCACTTCTGTATTTTATCTGTCTCTAATCACTTTCCTGCGGGAAATACTGGCCGAACAATTCTTCCATCTTTTCCGTAAGCTCCTTTTCCATCTCCCGGTAACGCGCCAGAAACAGGCTTCCCTGTTCCGTCAGTTCGCTTTTTCCTCCTGAATTTCCGCCGTTATGGGAACTCAGCAGATGAAATCCCAGCTCTTTCTCTGCCCGTTTTATGATTTTCCAGCTTTTAGAATAGGACATTCCCATCTCGTTACAGGCCCCTTGAATAGATCCTTTCTTTTCTATCAGTTCCAGAATCCTTGCTACCCCCGGGCCAAAAAACCGTTCTTCTTTTTCCAATGTCAGCCGCAAAGCCGGCCGGATCTTTTCTTCCATTACCGCACTCCTTCGATGTTTTCTAAAAAGTTCCTGAACTACATTTTAATCTCATGCTCTGCTTTTGTCATCATATTCATTACCCAGACAGACAGAAATGCAATAACCAGAATTACCGCCACGTACACTGCCGCCCGGTCCATATTGCCGCCTGCAACTTCCGAATAAACAGCAAGGGGCAGGGTCCTTGTCTTGCCGGGAATATTTCCCGCCAGCATGGCAGTCGCCCCGTACTCTCCAAGACCTCTTGTCGTTGATAAAATCATACCGGAGAGAATGGACGGAAATGTGCAGGGGAAGAGAATCTTCCAGAGAATTCCCCATTTTCCGAGCCCCAGCATCTTTGCTTCCTCGATCATATTCTGGTCAATCTGTTCAAATCCCGCTTTTGCGGAGCGGTACATCAGAGGGAAGGAAACGACAACCGCAGACAATACTGTCGCCACCCAGGAAAAGGCAATCCGGAAACCAAAAACTTCCTCCACAAAGCTCCCGATCGGGCGTCTTGCCCCGAAAAGCCATAACAGAAAGAAACCCGCGACCGTCGGAGGGAGTACAAGCGGAATGGTAAGAATCCCGTCCACCGCGGCTTTTAGTTTCCTGCCCTTAATAAACATGACTGCCCACGCTGCCAGAATCCCAATGACAAAGGTAATAACAGACGCACATACCGTTGTCTTAAGCGAAATCCAGACCGGAGAAAAATCCATCTCCTGTTCCTCCTGCTACTCGGCGCTGCGATAATCCGCAAATCCATAGGACTCAAATACGGACACCGCATCGTCAGAGATAATAAAATCGTAAAATGCCCTGGCAGCCTCCTGGTTTGGCGCATCCTTTGTCATTGCCACCGGATACAGAACCGGAGATTCCAGTGAATCAGCCGGCGCCTCCGCCACCACTTTGACTTTGTCTGTCGTTGCCGCATCTGTCGCATAGACAATTCCACAGTCCGCAGAAGACTCCGCCACCCAGTTCAGCACTTCCGTAACATTCGTTCCAAAACTTGCCTTTGCTGAAACCGTATCCCAGAGACCAAGATTTGTCAGTGATTCCTGCGCATACTGTCCCACCGGAACGCTCTCCGGATCCCCGACCGCTATCGTACCTGCATTGGCGATATCTTCAAAAGAGGAAAACTCTGCGTCGGAGGAAGCCGGGGTAATCAGTACAATCTTGTTTTCCAGCAGGTTGACAATCGTATCGCTGTCAATCATCCCCTCCTCTTCCAGCGCATTCATCTGCGTCGGCGCTGCTGAGAAAAAGAGATCTGCCGCAAGACCGGACTCGATCTGCTGCTGCAGCTTTCCGGAAGAATCATAGACACCTTCGATGTTCACATCCGGATACTGCTCCTCAAATGCCGGAATCAGCTCCTCTTCAAAGGCATATTCCAGGGAAGCTGCAGCCGCAAGCGTCACGGTTCCCTCCAGATTACTCCCGGATGTTCCATCCTCTTCCGTCTGCGATTTATTGCTTTCGGAAGCCTTGTCGCCGTCCCCTCCGTCCGAAGACTGGCATCCCATCATTGCAAGTCCCATTATTGCTGCAAGAAGCAGCAGCATTACCCGTTTTTTCATAGATTTTTCTCACCTTCCTTTTTGGCATTTATCTTGCACACTCCGACTCGGATCCCCGAAGAATCCCTAGCCCGTGCTGTACACTCTCCAATATGATCTCCATACTTTCCCGCACTGCTTTCGGGCTTCCCGGAAGATTGACAATCAGCGTCTGGCCCCGTATGACCGACGCTCCACGGGAGAGCATGGCCCTTTTTGTATATTTCATGGATTCGGCCCGGATCGCCTCCGCAATCCCTGGTGCATTGCGGGTCATGACCTCCATTGTCGCCTCCGGCGTCGTATCCCGTTCAGAAAATCCGGTTCCGCCGCTGGTCAGAATCAGGCTGACCTGCCGCTGGTCGCAAAGCCGGATCAGTTCTTTTTTCAAAAGTGCCTTCTCATCTGGAAGAATCAATTCCTCTACCACATCAAATCCAGCCGCCGTCAGCCCTTCTTTCATGGCCGGGCCGCTTTCATCTTTGCGTTCCCCTTTACTTCCTTTATCGCTCATCGTGATCACTGCCGCCGTAAACGGCCTGTCTTTGGCCGGGAATTCGACGGTCATCATACTTCCGGTCTGAATGGTTCCGGAGGAAAGGACTTCGGCAAATACGCCCTGCACCGGCATGATGCACTCGCCCATCCGATGGTAAATCCGGCAGTGGGTGTGGCACTCCTTCCCGATCTGTGTCATCCGCAGAACCACATCCTGACACCGGAGAATTGTCCCGACCGGAAAGCTTCTAAAATCCAGATCCTCCACGACAAGATTTTCCCCGAACGCTCCGTCCTGCACATCCGCGCCTCTGGAATTGAATTCCTTTACTTTATCATAGGAGAGCAGGCTGACCTGGCGGTGCCAGTGTCCCGCATGGGCATCTCCCACAATTCCGAATCCCTTCTCAAACTTTGCTTCCGCCACGGCATGCTTTTCGGTTCCGCGCTTTTCACTGATGCAGATCGCCCGCACTCTGCCGGCGGTCTTTCTTTCTTCCATCTGTTATCCTCCTATCTCATTCATCCTTTTTTTCTCACTGATCTGATCCGGCTCTTCAAACCGGTGCCCGGCCGGCTTTCTTTGTCCCGCCGCACGAAAAATCTTCCGGATCCGTTCCTGTTTTTCCTCCGGCGTTTCCCCGCTTCTTATGACAGAGCGCAGATCTTCCGCATCGTCATAGCAAAGGCAGTATTTCAGCTTTCCGGTACTTGTAAGACGCAGGCGGTTGCAGCTTTGGCAGAACTTTCCGTGAATCGGAGAAATCAGTCCCGTCCTCCCAAGGAATCCCGGAATCTGCATATACACTGCAGGCCCAAATCCTGCACCTGCTGCCGGTGCCGCCTCCTGAAGATCCGGATACCGGTTTTTGATCATCTCAAGCACCCGACGGTTGTCCAGTCCATGGTACTCTTTTCCGTATCCGATCGGCATCATTTCGATAAACCGTACATCCACCGGCCACTTTTCCGAAAGACGTACCAGATCCAGAATTTCCGTCTCGTTGATTTCTCTGGCTGCCGCCACATTGATCTTGGTCCGGATCCCTGCGCTGACACAGGCTTCCACCGCCTTCAGTACTTCCTCCAGGCCGTCATATCCGGTAATCTCCCGGTACTTTTCTCTCTGCAGAGTATCCAGGCTGATATTAACTCCATCCAGTCCTGCCTCGAGAAGATCCGGAAGAAATTTTCTTAGCCAAATCCCGTTCGTCGTCAGCATAACCGTCTCAATTCCCGGAATCGCTTTCAGCATCCGGACACAGTCCGGACATCCTTTCCGTACAAGAGGCTCCCCGCCTGTCACACGTACATGACGGATTCCTTCCTGTGCCGCCACCCTTGTAATTTCACGGATTTCCTCGTAAGTCAGGATCTCCGACATCGGCACAGAATCAATGTCATGGGGCATACAGTACCGGCACCGGAGATTGCACCGGTCTGTAAGGGAGATCCTGAGATAATCAATCTTCCGCCCGCTCATAGTCTCCTGATGCACCACCTTTTTTTCTGCATAGAAAGATATCTGTCATTTCCATGCTTTTATCTACCGCCTTGCACATATCATAGATTGTAAGAAGCGCCGTATTCACTCCGGTCAGAGCCTCCATCTCCACGCCGGTCTTACCCTCGCAGCGCACCGTACAGACTGCCCGGATGTATCGTTTCTTCGGATTCCGGTCCTTTCGTTCCCCGATCATCTCAAAATCCACGGCCACTTTCGTCAGGCTGATCACATGGCAAAGCGGAATGATCTCACTTGTCTTTTTCGCTCCCATGATTCCCGCAATCCGGGCTACCGAAAGGACGTCTCCTTTTTTCATGCTTCCTTCCAGAATCTTCTGATAGCACTCTTCGGACACACCGATCTCGCCCTGTGCCGACGCCTCCCGTCTGGTCACCGCTTTTTCTCCGATATCGACCATCACCGCGTTTCCGCTTCCATCAAAATGTGTAAATTCCATATCTGTTCTCCCTACTTTCCAAATCCGCAGTTCGGATAGGTGCAGACCGGGCAGTTCAGACACAGTCCGCCCTCTCCGAGATGTGCAAGCTCCTCTGCGGTCACCGGATCATCCGCCAGTACTCTTGGCAGTACCAGATCGAAGATCGTCCTCTTTGCGTACATCACGCAGCCCGGAAGTCCCATGACTGCCTGACCTTCTTCCATATAAGAAAGCAGAAACATGGCTCCCGGAAGCACCGGAGCTCCATAGGATACGATCCGTGCGCCGGAATTTTTAATCGCAAGGGGCGTCCTGTCATCCGGGTCTACACTCATTCCCCCGGTACAAAGCACCAGATCCGCTCCTTCTCCGAGAAAACGCAGAATCGCCTCTGTCACCATCTCCGGTTTGTCATCGCATACGGCATGTCCGATAATCTCCACCGGATAATGCCCGAGCTTTTCTTCCAGTACCGGAGTGAAGGTATCTTTGATCCGTCCTTTATAAACTTCGCTTCCGGTCGTGATGATGGCAGCCTTTTTTGCCCTGAAAGGCAAAATCGAAAGGATCGGCGCTCCGCCGTTTTCCTCCTGCACCGCTTTTTCCGCTCTGTCCATCTTGTCTTTTCCGATGACAAGCGGGATGACACGCATCCCTGCAAGCTTGTCGCCCTTTTTCACCTCGGTATTACCGTGTCGTGTGGCAATCATCATTTCCCCCTGGGAGTTTACCCGGTAAAGGGCTCCGGAATCCACTTTCAGAAGTCCATCCGTCTCCGCTGTCAGCTCAATCTTACCTTCCTTTGCTTCCGACGCACTCATATACCGGAAGCACTTTACTGCTCCGTCAAAGGCCGCCTCCGCACTGCTTCCTCCCTGACAGATCCTGCGCAGAATCTCGGCTCCTTCATCTTCGTGAAGCATCCCTTCTTCCTGCTCCCAGACATACAGATTCTCCTTCCCCACACTTAAAAGAACCGGAATATCCTCCCTGGTGACAATGTGTCCTTTTCTGAATACCGGTCCTTTCTTTTTGTCCTTTATAATCTGCGTGATGTCATGGCATAAAATACATCCCTCTGCATCTTCTGTTCTGACTAATTTCATGTTTCTTCTCCCCGTTCTTCTCTTTAATACCGTACTGTTTTTCAAAACATAACGACTGGTACAAGTATAGCAAAAGATCAATGCCCTGTAAAGCGTTCTCTTTCTGTGACCTGGTCACAGAATTTTCCTCAAATATGGTATACTATAAGAAAAAACCGAAAGGAAGGTCTGCTTATGTCATATACAAAAATTACACAGGAAGAAGCAAAAAAACTGATGGATGAGAGGAACGACATTCTGATCGTCGATGTACGAAATCCGGAAGAATACGCACAGGGACATATCCCGGGTGCCATTAATGTTCCAAATCCTTCCATCACCAACCGTGAAATTCCGGAGCTTCCGGATAAGAATCAGGAGCTTTTAATCTATTGCCGTTCCGGACAGCGCAGTAAAATCGCAGGAAAGAAACTAGCCGTCCTCGGATATCAAAATATCAAAGATTTTGGCGGTATTATGGAATGGAAATATGAGGTGGAATAATCATAGACGAAAAGGTGGACACTACCGGTACTTCGGTACCGCAGTGTCCACCTTTTCTGTGTTTCCTTTATTGTTTTGTACAGAAGCTGGCGGACCGGAATGGTTTCCTTCTCCTCTCCTGTCTTAAAAGGCTTACAGCAGGAAAGATCCCATATTTCCTGAAAATAATTCTGAAGCTGCAGATAGGATCTGCCTTCTCCCGGCACGGACTCGTATACGAGAATATCACGATCCATGTTGTAGGACTTCTTATATTCACCGAGGAAAATGTCATCGGTATTTCTTCCGCGAATTTCTGTGATGCAACAGCTTTCGAGAGATGTCTGTGCTTCATCATGCCTGACACATTCAAATCTTCAATGGTTATATAAGATGGCTTGGTTTTCACGATCTCTGCTACCGTTTTATTGATATAGTCAGTACGGATGTTATCTATCTTACGATGAAGTCTCTGTACTTTCAGCTTTTGTTTTTTGTATATTCTTCTGAGCGGACTCTCCTTTCTTTAAATTCTCATTCATCTTCTTTTCCTCCTATAAGCTCCCCGAAGTAACTTTACCCTCTGCCGGGAGACCTGTTTCTTGACAAGCAAAGTGGTCTCAAAGTAAAATGTGAGATAATCGTATCACATTCATAAAAACGGTACAACGCACCGATGTGATACAAAAATGCTGAATTTGTTTCACATACAGGAGGACAGATGGATGGATAAGCGAAAAGAAGCAAATCTTCGGGTAAAAGAAAAGATTGCTACTGCACTTCTGTATCTGCTTGAGCAGAAAAGTATCTCACAGATCACAATCACAGAGCTCATCCAAAATGCCCGCATGGGGTTTGAGTTTTTCGGCCGCTACGGTCAGATCGTCCTCGATCTGCACCGTTTCGGATACGGCTCCATCATTCTGGACATGCTCAATCAGTTTCACGAAGAGGTCGCCGGAACAATGCCCCATACCTCTATCGAACGGTACCGCCTCTATATCTACATCGGCTCCCTCTATAATACGGCACTGATGTGGTTAAAAAACGGAAAGCGGGAAAGCCTGGAAGAGATCACGGAACTGTTCTGCTTTTCACTGCGTATGAAATAATGTCCTATAAGACGTAGCTTTCGGTAAAAAGACTCTTCATTTATTGCAGGCAGTTCATAATCACGCTGATCATCATTTCCTTTTCTTCCGGATTTGATTCTGCGATCATAATCGTCAGAGCGACCAAAGTATGATCATTGATCAGCTTTACTCCGTTTTGAAACAATATGTTATTTTTATCCAGAAAATAAAGAAATATGGTAGCTGCTATCCGTTTATTTCCATCCGTAAAACTATAATTTTTCGTGATAAAATATAATAAATTTTCCGCCTTCTCTTCCAGAGAAGGATAAAGATCCATTCCTCCAAAACTTTGATAGACTGCTCCAATGCTCCCTTTGAAAGATTCATCCTTTTCATTGCCAAACAAAGAACTGCTGTCAGCGAATTGCATACTGTCAATTACCCGTCTGCATTCCTCATAGGTTAAAATATAGGTAGCTTCATTGCCTTTAGGTCGTGTCATATTCTGATGATCATAAGCATCCAGTAGTTCCAACGCGTGACTATATCGTTCCACTACAGACAGCACCTGCTTCGAATCAAAACTGTTCTCTACTCTTTTAATGCAGAATTCGCCCAGCGTCGAAACTCTACGCCTCGTTTAGATTTTACACGATAGCCGACGGAGATAATTACGTCCGATGTATAAAATGGAACTGGTTGCTTTACTCCAACAACACGCATTTTTTGCGTGTTGTTTTCTCTTATGAGTTCTTCTGAGAAAACATTATTTATATGTTTCCGAATTGTCTTTTCATCACTTCCAAATAATACAGACATCTGATTAGCACTAAGCCATACTGTATCACTTTCTATTGACACTGGCAGCGCAATACTCTTATCTTCTGTCTCAAATAAAACAATTTCTTTTTCATACCCCATAAGTTTCTCCCTCCTTTCATTCTACTCCATATCACTTAAAGCCTGCAAATACCCATCTAAACGTTTCCGTGCACCCGGGTCAAGCCTTTCATATTTTTGAATCAACTCATATTCTCTTGAATTTTTGTCAATCACAACATAGTCCATCTGCTTATATTCCTTGGGATTTTTACTATCCGTCTCCAACAGTAGCTCATATGGAGAAATTTCCAACACCTCACATATGATCATAATCTTATCCGCAGAAGGATTCGTTCCCTTTCGCCTCCAGTCACTGACTGTACTCTGAGATATACCTGTTCTTTTCGCAAATTCAATTTGTGACATTCCCTTTTCTTCAAGATATTGATAGATTCGTTCGCTTATAAGCATAGCCTCTCCTTTCATCTTTTCTTCCAATTTTACCTTTCATCTTTTCTTTCAATTTTATCTTGACAAACCCTTTTGTTCTTATTAGTATAAGAGATGAGAAATGGGTTTTTACCAAGTATGATTTAAAATCGGAACGGGTTGCTCGTTTCTTTTTTTATATCTAAAATGTCATATAGATAATAATTCCCATTTTTTGCATGACGCACCAACATGGAGACATGATACACGTTATAACGTTCCACTACTCCCTGTTCATCATAAACGGGCAATGCAAATCTGGAATCATACCGGTACCAGCCAAATACTGCATCTCGCAAATGTTTATTTCCAGAATTCGGTCTTTCCTTTTCCTGAATACCTTTTCCATAGGGAATACCTGCTTGGGACAAAAGTAACTGAAGGCACTTAATTTCTTCATTTAATAAACGGATTTCTTCTCTCTGTTCCCGAATAATCTTATCTTTATTATCCATATTTTTACCTGTTTGATTTCTAAAAAGAAATGTCCTGTATAATTTTTCTCATATTCTTAATGGTATCCTCATAAGACACAAAGTCTTCTGTAAAATAACTGGTGATAGACTGATAATCTTCTTCATAAAAGGAATTATCACAAAACTCTGTAATAATGGCAGATACATCTACTCCTTCTTTTGCGGATGGACATACAGTCATTTGAGCCCGATGCTCCCTGACCTCTTTGACCAATGAGACAAACTTATTATCAAAATCAATGAGCGGAGTAAGTTTATAGACATCATACAAATGACGCGAATACCGCTTTGATTTCCCCTGCATATAATAATCACAAAGAGCAAAAATCTTATCAATATAAGTCCTTTCCAACGACTGTAAATTCATTGAAAATCTGTCAAGGGAAAATTGTTTTACCAGATCTATTCGATTTCGCTTTTCCAGATAATCCCCAATATAATTATGTATCTCTACCGACTGTGTCGGAAATGCATACGACCCCAATGCAGTTTCCAGTTTTATATACTGCGGCAGTCTTTCATCTTCCAGTTCAAATACAGAAGTATATGAAAAGAAATAAGCGTTATAGTCCCTGTCGCTCTGGGTTTCATTCCAGTTTGCAATCGGCATTTCCAGTTCTTCGCTTATTCCTTTTAAAACAACATTCTTAAGTTTTTTCCTTCTACTCTCTCCTATATGCTCTTTGAAAGTAATATCAATATCTTCTGAAAAACGATTGATTAAATGATATCCTTTGGATAAAGACGTCCCTCCTTTGAAAACACACAGATCAAGCTGCTCTGACAATAATTTCAGGATCAGTGTAACATAGTAATCTTTTTCTACTACTATAGGTGTTCTTCCACTTTGCTCAGCAGTCTGTTCCACCATATCCTTAAACATTTCTCTATCCTTATGAAGATACATACTCTACCTCCGTTTCATATATTGCTTTATATATCTTGAGTGGATAGTTTGTGATATATCTGTCGATCTTTTTCTTTGTAATACCATTTTTCCTGGCATATTCCGTTAAAATTTTTCCACACTTTTCCGGTTCTATCTCTGTGCATTTTTCAATATCCTTTAAACAATCAAGAAACTGGAGAACCGGCGCATTTTCTTCAGTGATTTCCACCACTGGCCTTCTGATAATATACTGCCTGTTTTTAATTGTCGTTTTCCTTACCAACGCCGGAGCAAAATTGCTGTTTATCTCCTGCGTAAATGGAATCTGTGTGGATAATCCCATGCGGTTTGCCAATGTATAGCCGGAATAGTAGCCCACCCGCTTTCCCCTGCGCATGATATACTTATGAACAGCTACTGTATCCGGAGTCATAGACATCCGCTCACCGAAAATATCCGTTTTAGGGAAATAGTATACTCCCGGCTCAAATCGGCATATGGATCCACTATCAGCAAGTTTTTTTAAATGATATCTAAGATTTTCTTCTGTCATCCCTGGGATATCAATATCTCCGGTAAAAATAGGTTCTCCTAGAATATAATTTTCTTTCAAATATTCATATAACATAATTGCTTTCCTTTCATTAAGTAAATATTTTATTTACTTATCGTTAGTATACTTAAAATTTTTTTCTTTGTCAATCGCATCTGATTTATTCATATTGTTTCCATCTACATCACTGTTTAACAGGACATATTGTCCTATTAAACACAGTTTTAAGAAATTCAAAGTGCCATTTAAAAGTAAGTAGGTAATCATCCGTACCTTGACAAAATAAGAAATCCCCCCGGCACTTTCGAGGGGAATATTTGTCTCTTATTTTTTCAGTTTGCTGTGGCATTCAGCCGGCAGGCTGGCGGACCATGGAAGCAGTTCCAACATCGCTTCCTTTTCCGGGAACGGACCAAGATCTTTCATCTGCTCCATCACATAGGTGAGATAATTGTAGGGTTTCAGACCGTTCAACATCGCTGTTTCCGTAATGCTGTATACGGTTGCGCTGGCCTGTGCTCCCCGGATACTCTTGGCAAACAGCCAGTTTCGACGCCCTGTCGCAAAGTTTTTCAGCGGCCGTTCTGCCGCCAGATTATCAATGCTTAAGTGTCCGTCTTCCAGATATCTCCTCAGATAAACTTTCTGGTTCAGGGTATGCAGGACAGCTTCGCCGATCAATGAAGACCGGTCTACGGAATCCTCCAGTGTATGAAGCCACGCAAAGAAAGCCTCTAAAAGCGGCTTCGCCTGCTTTTGACGCTCTTCATACCGTTCTTCCGGCGTCTTGTCACGGATCATCTCTTCAATCTTATAGAGCATCCCGATCCGTGCCAGTGCCTGATATGCGGTTGTCTCCTTCAACTGTTCTTTGGTGAAATCCTTTTTCAAGGCCGTCAGGGCTTCATCGAATCTGCGTCTCGCATGGGCCATGTATCCCGTCACAGTGATCCTTTCCGGGAGATTGTGGTATGCCTGATAACCATCGCAGGTGAAAGATCCCTCAAACTGATCTCCAAGGAATTCCGCCGGATGATATCCGGCACGGGTTCTTTCGTATTGGAAGAGGACCATCCGCGGAGAGCCGCTGTATTCATCCGTGAGATAGACCCACATCCAGTTCTGGGTGGAACCCTTCTGATCCGGCTCATCGATCACCTGCATTCTGGTTTCGTCTCCGTGCAAATAGTTACTCCGGAGCAGCTCTTCTTTCATCAGATCATAGAGCGGCTGCAGATACCGGTCTGCACATTGGATGATCCAGTTCGCCATGGTCTTTGTGGAAAGATTCAGGTCGTACCGGGCGAATTCCCGTTCCTGACGCGCAAGCGGCATCCCGTTTACATACTTGGCATTCATGATGCCTGCAACAAGGGACGGGGTTGCAGCACTTTCTTTCAGGAGTGACGGCGCTTTTTCCGGCCGTTTCATAGCCCCGCATTTCGGACAGCTGTACACAAAAATCACTTCCTCCACAACTTCAAACCTCGCGGGAATGAATTTCAGTCTTTTGACTCTTTCCTTTGTGACAACCTTATATTTCGTATTGCAGTCCGGGCAGTAACGGTCGTCTCCCGTCAGCTTGTACTCGATCACTTCGGTTGTCTCAAAGGAGGAAAGGTCTTCTTCCTTTTTTCCGGAACGTTTTTTCTTTTGTAAGAAGACGGATGGATCTCTGCCAGGTCCGGTTCCGGGGCATTCAGGTCTGCTTCCCGCTCTGCCTCGTTAAAAAGATTCAGCTGGATATACCCGTCCGCATATTTTTCACTGGATGTGCCAAAGCGTTTCCTCTGAGCAAGAGTAAGGCGGTCAGAGAGCATTGCGTTCAGGAATTCCAGTTCCTTTGTTTTCTATTCCAGGATCTGGATCCTTGATTCCTGCTTCTGCAGCGTTTCTTCCTGCTTTTGACGATGCTCCTGCATAATCTTCAGCAAAGAGAGCATGTCCTCCCTGTCCATCCTGTTCAGTTGTTCTTCTGTAAAAACCGGATCCATCGCACAGCCTCATCTTTCTAAAATCTCTATTGACAGTTTACCATAAAAGGATCTGCTTTCTATTGGAAACCGCCTTCAGGAGTAGAGGAAAATCTGCGTAAAATCAAGAAATTTTCGGCTTTTTGCGAATTGACAGGAATCGGGAGCAGACTACGATCTTTGGGTGGCGTTCTTCAAAAGCGCCGCTGGGATTCAGGGATAATCCATCGCACAGCCAGTGGATCTCTTTGAGAGTCACTTTCCGCAGTTCATCCGGTGTGTCCGGCCAATGGAAGGCATTCCGCTCCAGACGTTTCATCAGGATCCAGAATCCGGAGCCGTCCCACTGGAGAATCTTGATCAATGTGCGTCTGCGATTGCAGAACGCGAACATACAGCGGGAGTACGGATCGAGATGGAATTTCAGTTTGATAATTGCGGCCAAACCGGTATAGCTTTTACGGAGATCGGTCACTCCACACGCCAGATAGACGGTTGTGCTTCCAGAGAAATCAAGCATAGTTCTTCAACGCCTGCAAGAGCGTAGTCAGTATCCTGGCTGAGCAGTCAGCGCCAATTTCAATCCGGATATTTTCCGGAAGAAGGATCGTAACAGAATGATTTCCTGTCCTAGAGTTCAACTGCAGCTCTTGTTCCGAAGGCAGCTTTGTGAACACCAGATCAGATGCAGGTTCTTTTCCTGGTGCTTCTGACTGAATCTTTCGGATCCAATAGCCCAAAGTAGACTGGGGGATCTTATTCTGCTGACCACACTCTCCTTTCTTGTCTATTATTATAGGCTGAATATAGAAAGGATTGAAGAAACAATAAGTTCTCAAGTATACACCCGGAGGTTTGTCCTGATGCTTTCGTCCAAACACAGTCGAGACAAGCTGGATGCTCGGCTATGCGATCTTAGGTAATATTCCGCTTTTTTCAGGGAATATTTCTACACTTGTAATTCATCTTCTTGCCTTTGTAATTGCCTTTTTGCTGGGATGTATAGTGGTGAAGTTAAAACAATTATAGTTCTAACATAAAGACATGTTTATATTGTGTTCTACCTTGTGTTCTATTTTAAAATCAGACATGAAAAAACCGCCGAATTTCGGCGGTTTTACAGCAGGGGATGAGAGAATCGAACTCCCGCTAAGAGTTTTGGAGACTCCTGTCATACCATTTGACCAATCCCCTATATTCTATCTCAGATACAAAGAAACACACCTTTTCAGGTGTTTCCTTTTGTGTACCTTCAAAACCACATATAAGTCCACGTTTCTGTCATCCTGCTTTTTCCTATCCACCATTCCTTGGTTATGCCCTCGACCTATTAGTAACAGTCAGCTCCATGTGTTACCACACTTCCACCTCTGCCCTATCTACCTCGTCGTCTTCAAGGGGTCTTACTACTTCCGTATGGGATATCTCATCTTGAGGGGGGCTTCACGCTTAGATGCCTTCAGCGTTTATCCCTTCCCGGCTTGGC